>NZ_JAPHPY010000053.1:0-36398 GCF_026241575.1 Vibrio sp. Sgm 5 | reverse complement strand
AGTTCAGTTGGTTAGAATACCGGCCTGTCACGCCGGGGGTCGCGGGTTCGAGTCCCGTCCGCTCCGCCACTTATTTAGAAAGCCTTGCTAGAAATAGCAAGGCTTTCGTCGTTTTTAGAGTCTGCAATTTCCTACTTGCTCTAGCTTTATTATCATTAAACTCCCTCCTTCTCAAACCGGCATCTTTTACTTCTTTATTATATGTATGTAGGTGCTTACTACCTTTTTAGTGCCCACAATATATGGATCTTCACTTACAACCTCTGACCCTAAGCGTTATGACTGCACATCTTTAAAAGATAACTGAGAATCATTATTAATATTTAGTTACACTCACATCAGTTGAAATAATGAGTGACTAAATACATGGATATATCTCGTCGACGCTTTCTTCAATCCTCCTTAGCGATCTCTGCACTTACCGTTCTGCCTGCATGTTCTCTATCTAAGAGCACTAATAAACAGGGTCAGCATATATACGACATCACTGCAGAGCCTTCTATTGCTGAATTAGTACCAGGGTTTACCACGGATGTACTTGCGTTCAATGGATCGATTCCAGCACCTACTATTCTATGTCGCCAAGGCGAGAAAGTTATTATTCGATTTACCAACAAGCTTTCAGAGCCAACTACAATCCACTGGCATGGCTTGCGAATCCCTATTGAAATGGATGGTGTCCCTTTCTTGAGTCAGCCGCCTATCATGCCGGGTGAAACATTCGTTTATGAATTTACACCGCCAGATGCGGGCACATTTTGGTATCACCCACATATGAATAGTGTTAAGCAGCTTGGTATGGGCTTAGTCGGGCTAATTGTCGTTGAAGAGGCAGAGCCTGTTCAGTTTGATGAAGAGCATAAAGTCGTCCTCAAGCATTGGCATTTAGACAAGCAAGGTCAGTGGAAGAACCTTATGGTACCGCGCTTGAGTGCACGCATGGGAACGCCAGGAGAGTGGAGTAGCGTTAACGGTGTTCATGAGCCAGTTTATACACTGAAGCAGAATGCTACCACGCGATTAAGAATTGCTAATGTCGATAACACCATTACTTATCCGATCGCTCTCGAGGGCGCAGAAGCTTGGGTTATTGCTATTGATGGTAATCCTGTTAAAACGCCTTATAAGCTCACTCAACACAAAATTGGTCCGGGAATGAGGTTAGAGTCGGATTGATTGCTCCGAAGGCAGGAGAACATGTTTATGTGCGTCAAATGAAAGGGCGCTTCCCATTCCCTTTGTGTGAGTTCGAAGTTGTTGAGTCTGACCTACCGACCAACCAGAAACTGCCTTTATTGCCTCTTAACCCAGTGCCAGATCTTGATTTGGAAAATGCGGAACAAATTGATTATGTGTTTGAGTGGGAGGGGGCGATCACCCCTGCTGATAAATCGGGCAAAGCGATACCTAAATTCTGGCTGATGAATAAGCGAGCTTGGGAGGGAATGAGTAAAGATAATATTCCAGCACCGCTTTCAATATTGGAGATGGGAAAAACCTATATCTTCAACCTTAAGAACATCACCCAATATCATCATCCTATTCACCTTCATGGACACACATTTACTGTTCTTGAGTTAGATGGCAAAAAACTCGATGAACCGTTTCATACCGATACGGTCCTACTTGGAAAAAATGGCAGTGCGAAAGCGGCATTTGTTGCAGATAACCCAGAGCGTTGGATGTACCATTGTCATGTAATCGAACACATGAAGACGGGTTTGATGGGTTACATCGAAGTAAAGTGACTCCTGTAACTTTTTAAATCTTGATAAGTTTTAAGCGCTATACTTTGCTGAATTCTAAGATTGTATAATCACTATTGCCGTAAATTTGATTACAATGTCGCCATTAACTTTTCTGGGGGAATTATGGGACAACTATCCGTTTTGGGTTTTATTGCATTGGGTGGTGCATTTGGTGCATGTTCTCGTTACTTAATTTCTGAACTTTGTGTGATGCTACTCGGTCGTGGCTTTCCGTACGGTACCTTAACCGTGAACGTCGTTGGCTCATTTATTATGGGTCTACTGATTGCTGCGTTTGAAACCGAGTTGCTGGTCACTGACCCATGGCGTCAAATCATCGGTCTTGGCTTTTTGGGCGCATTAACCACATTCTCTACCTTCTCGATGGATAACGTGTTGCTTATGCAGCAGGGCGCTTTCTTTAAAATGGGATTGAACGTACTGTTGAATGTCGTGTTAAGCATTTCTGCTGCGTGGATTGGTTTCCAATTATTGATGCGTAGCTAGCAAAAATACTCAAATCTTAATCAGGTCGGCTTGGTTTAACCAAGCCGTTTTTATATACTGATTTTACTTGTCGGAGTGCCATAAGGCTGAGACCGTTAATTCGGGATCCGTTGAACCTGATCAGATTAGAATCTGCGAAGGGAACAAGAGAAGATATCTATACCAGAGCTCTATCTGGTTGACCTATCAAATAGTCGAATGTTGTTATAGACGAAGAGCACTTGCTCAATCTGTCCTTAATTCGATTCCTCTTGTCGCATCTATCCGCCAAGCATTTTTATCCCAATACTTTTTATCTAAGCATAACAAAGCAAGGAAAAATGCTATGTCGAGTCGCAAGCAAGCGAGACTGGAAGCAAAACAGTTCATTGATACACTCTCGGTACAACCGTACCCAAATTCAAGCAAAGTCTACGTAGAGGGTTCACGTTCTGATATTCGTGTACCAATGCGTGAAATATCACTCGCTGATAGCCTTATTGGAGGCACAAGAGAAGCGCCTATTTTCGAGCCTAATGAGCCAGTACGCGTTTACGATACCTCGGGTGTATACACAGATCCAGAACACACCATAGACCTCTACAACGGCTTACCTAAGCTGAGAGAAGGGTGGATTGAAGAGCGTGCTGATACTGAACTACTTGATGAAGTAAGTTCGGTATACACCAAAGAACGCTTAGAAGATGAAACGCTAGACGATCTTCGCTATGGTAATCTACCACGTATTCGACGTGCCAAAGGTGGGCAGTGCGTGACTCAATTGCACTATGCTCGCAAAGGTATAATCACTCCAGAAATGGAATACATCGCCCTACGTGAAAATATGGGGCGTGCTCAATACCGTGATGAAGTGCTGAATCAACAACATCTAGGTCAAAGCTTCGGAGCGAACCTTCCAAAAGACATTACCGCCGAGTTTGTGCGTAAAGAAGTCGCCGAAGGTCGCGCGATTATCCCTTCTAATATCAACCACCCAGAATCTGAACCAATGATCATTGGACGTAACTTTTTGATCAAAGTGAACGCCAACATCGGTAACTCATCGGTCACTTCTTCGATTGAAGAAGAAGTAGAGAAGTTAGTATGGGCAACGCGCTGGGGTGGAGATACCGTTATGGATCTCTCTACTGGACGTAACATCCACGAAACTCGCGAGTGGATTCTGCGTAATAGTCCAGTTCCGATCGGTACTGTACCTATGTATCAAGCGCTTGAGAAAGTGAATGGTGTTGCAGAAAACCTCAACTGGGAAGTGATGCGCGATACTCTGATTGAGCAAGCAGAGCAGGGCGTTGACTATTTCACTATCCATGCCGGTTTACTACTTCGCTATGTTCCGATGACAGCAAAACGCGTTACTGGCATCGTCTCTCGTGGTGGTTCTATCATCGCGAAATGGTGTTTAGCGCATCACCAAGAAAGCTTCTTATATACCCACTTCCGAGAGATCTGTGAAATCTGCGCTAAGTATGATGTGGCACTTTCTCTCGGTGATGGTCTACGCCCTGGTTCGGTTGCCGATGCTAACGATGAAGCGCAATTTGCTGAGCTTCGTACCCTTGGTGAGTTAACCAAGATAGCGTGGGAATATGACGTTCAGGTCATTATCGAAGGTCCTGGTCATGTTCCAATGCATATGATCAAAGAGAACATGGAAGAGCAGTTAGAGCACTGTCATGAGGCTCCTTTCTACACCCTTGGTCCGCTGACGACAGACGTCGCTCCTGGTTACGACCATATTACTTCAGGCATCGGTGCTGCCATGATTGGTTGGTATGGCTGTGCAATGCTTTGCTACGTAACTCCTAAAGAGCATCTTGGTTTACCAAACAAAGAAGACGTGAAAGTAGGCATGATCACTTACAAGCTTGCTGCGCACGCCGCTGATTTAGCGAAGGGACACCCTGGTGCACAAGTTCGTGATAATGCGCTTTCTAAAGCTCGCTTCGAGTTCCGCTGGGAAGACCAATTTAACTTGTCGCTCGACCCAGATACCGCACGCGCTTTCCATGATGAAACCTTGCCTCAAGAGTCTGGAAAAGTTGCTCACTTCTGTTCGATGTGTGGTCCAAAGTTCTGCTCGATGAAGATTTCGCAAGAGGTACGAGAGTACGCGAAAGATACTGAGCAAGTTGCTGCGGACCAAGCTATCTCAATCAAAATGCTGGATGATCCTCTTGAGGGGATGCGTCAGAAATCGCAAGAATTTAGAGATACAGGTTCTGAGCTATACCATCCCGCAGCACATGCCGAGGTAAGTGACTAATGAGCAAAATCCTTATTCCGTCATCATTGATTGAGCTAACAGGTTTAGTTCAACAATGTTTGTTGTTGGCGAAAGAACAGGGTTTTAGCATCGAAGACATTGAGTTGGGTGTGAGCCCAACTCAATCTATTCAGCTTGTTCTCGACCAACAGACCACACGCATAACGACAGATCTTATTGATGGTTATGATTCTGAGCATGAGAGTTCATTTGTGCTCTATTACCGCTCTGCGTTATCGGTAGAAGCGTGTGCTAAGCAACCGTCGAAAGCGATTTATATTGGCATTGCTGATACGCAGGTATCCGATGAAAAGGAGAAAGTGCTTCTGCTTGATATCTGGCGTCACCCGATTAACGACGAAGTGAGAGCGCTTTCCGTTAAGTCCAAATTCAACGTAATGTTCGATCCTGAACATCACCTTGCTTGGATAGTAACGCTGACAGTACTCGATTTTCCTATCGAAGATGCGTTAACACTTGCTCGAGGAATGTTAACTCAACAAGCGAATGTTTCACGTGAAACACTGTTGAATGACAATCTTGACGAGGGAAGATCTACTCAGTGGGCTGACCAATTTGATGATTTCCCCACACCTGTACTGGAAGATAACCGACTAGGTATTCAAGTTGGTTGGTCTGCACAAGGCGAGAGCGTTAGCTTTCCAACTCTGACTAAGCAAAGTTTAGGGCTCTATCCAGTCGTTGATGATGTTGCTTGGATTGAACGTCTACTGCCACTAGGCATCAACACTATTCAACTGCGAATCAAGAACCCACAACAAGCCGATTTAGAACGACAGATCATTCGAGCAATTGAGTTAGGTCGTCAGTATCAAGCACAAGTGTTCATCAATGACTATTGGCAGTTGGCAATCAAGCATGGCGCTTATGGCGTTCACCTAGGACAAGAAGACATAGAAGAATCGAATTTGGCTGAGCTAACTAAAGCCGGCATTCGTCTTGGTCTTTCTACTCATGGTTATTATGAGCTACTGCGTATCGTGCAAATTCATCCTAGTTACATCGCGCTAGGGCATATTTTCCCAACCACCACTAAACAGATGCCATCGAAACCACAAGGTTTGGTGCGCTTGGCTTTGTATCAAAAGCTGATTGATAGTATTCCTTATACAAATACAGAGGCTGCTTTCCGTCCTTCAAAAGACAAAGCAGTTAGTGACGATGTGCTTGGCTTTCCGACGGTCGCGATTGGTGGCATTGACCAATCTAATGCAGACCAAGTTTGGCGAACAGGTGTTTCTAGTTTGGCAGTTGTGCGAGCTATTACGTTGGCAGAATCACCTCAGTCCGTCATCGAGTTCTTCGCACAACTGATGAAGGAAAGACAGCTAACGTTTACTGATCAGAATAGTAAATTAGCGCATATCAAGAGAGGCGAGCATGCTCACGGATAAGCAGTTCCTTCGCTATCAGCGCCAAGTCGCTCTGCCTGAAATTGCCGAAATTGGGCAAGAGTGTTTGAGTAAATCGCATGTGCTGATCATCGGTTGTGGTGGGTTAGGGAGCGCAGCGAGTTTGTACTTGGCATCAGCGGGTGTTGGTAAATTGGTTGTGGTCGATGACGATGAAGTTGATAGCAGTAACCTACAACGTCAGATCATTTATCGTGAACAAGACCTCAAAGTTGCGAAAACAAAAGCGACTGTAAAGCAACTTACTGCACTTAATTCTATGGTCCAAGTTCGTGCTCTCAATAAGCGATTAGACAAAGCACAGCTGCAGCTTGAGGTGATGCTAGCGGATGTGGTGCTCGACTGCACCGATAACATGCCAACGCGCCAGCTAATTAACCAAGTTTGTTTCGAGCAAAATACGCCGCTCATCTCGGCGGCGGCAATTGGTTGGCAAGGGCAGTTCGCTGTCTTTGATTACCAAACCCCAAGTGAACAAGAAGCGCAGAGTAAAGCCTGTTACCGCTGTTTGTATCCGTTCGACGAATTACCGCAAACGCAAAAGTGCAGTGAGAGCGGTGTCGTCGGTCCGGTGGTAGGCACACTTGGTAACTACCAAGCGATAGCGGCAATTCAAAAACTGGCGACGGGAAAGTTTCATGTCGAGACTGCCAAGTTGAATCTGTTTGATGGGTTGAAACTGCAATGGCAAACCATGGCGATAAGCAAAGACAAACAGTGCCAAGTGTGTGCTCAGGCTTAGCTTACGAGTAATGGGCAGAATTAAGAGAGTTGGAAGCAATGACGTTATCAGAACAACAAACAACACAAATGACCGCGGCTGACTTAGAGGTGATCACTATTGTCATCAATGACCAGTCACATCAAGTCGCCAGTAAGTCGAATCTACAGCAAATCATTAGTCAATTTGCGCTGCCTGAAATGGGTTGTGTTTTTGCAATTAATAACAATGTTGTGCCGCGCAGTGAGTGGGCTAGCACAGTTCTTTCACAGGGAGATAGCATCTCTTTGTTTCAAGCGATCGCAGGGGGTTAAAGTCGATGCTTAAAATTGGTGATAAACAATTCGAATCAAGACTGTTCACGGGAACAGGGAAGTTTGCCAACAGCCGATTAATGGCAGAAGCGATTCAAGTATCGGGTTCTCAACTTGCGACCATGGCGTTGAAGCGTGTGGATGTGAACGACCAACAAGACGACATTTTGCTGCCGTTAGTACAAGCGGGGGTGAACTTATTGCCGAACACTTCGGGGGCGAAGAATGCTAAAGATGCTGTGTTTGCTGCACAACTGGCGCGAGAAGCGTTAGGTACAAACTGGTTAAAACTGGAAATTCATCCAGACCCGAAGTACTTGATGCCCGATCCCATTGAGACACTTGCGGCCGCTGAACAACTGGTTCGTGAAGGCTTCATTGTTCTTCCTTACTGTCATGCTGACCCGGTTCTATGTAAACGATTGGAAGAAGTAGGTTGTGCTGCGGTCATGCCATTAGGTGCGCCGATCGGTTCTAACAAAGGGATAGTTTCTCACGATTTCCTAGAGATCATTATCGACCAAGCTAATGTTCCTGTCGTTGTCGATGCGGGTATTGGCGCACCTTCACATGCCGCGCGTGCAATGGAGATGGGCGCGGATGCCGTGCTCGTCAATACTGCGATTGCAGCTTCGAGCGATCCCGTTACGATGGCGAAGGCATTTAAGTTGGCGGTAGAGTCGGGGCGTATGGCTTATGAAGCCGGACTTGCTGGTAAGGTTTCTCATGCGATTGCGTCGAGTCCACTGACGTCATTCTTAGATGAGCTTTAGTCCTAGATTGGTTTAGCTATTAAGCGAGGAAAACATGAGCTTCGTTGAAAAATTTAAACAGCTGAATTGGGATGACATTTCGATGTCGATCTACGCGAAAACGGCACAAGATGTCGAGCGAGCATTGAATAAACCCAAGCGTGATTTGGAAGACTTTAAAGCGCTAATTTCACCTGCGGCTGAAGCGTACTTAGAACAAATGGCACAGTTGTCATATTCAGCAACTCGCAAGCGTTTTGGCAATACCATGTCGCTTTACATTCCACTGTACCTTTCTAACTTGTGCGCCAATGCATGTACTTATTGTGGCTTCTCGATGGAGAACAGAATCAAGCGTCGTACCTTGAATAGGGACGAAGTCGCTGCAGAAGTAGAAGCCATTAAACGCATGAAGTTCGATAGCGTATTGCTGGTGACTGGCGAACACGAAACCAAAGTGGGCATGAAATACTTCCGCGAAATGGTGCCGATGATTAAGCAACGTTTTAACTATTTGGCGATGGAAGTGCAGCCGCTAGATCAAGACGAATACGCTGAGCTCAAGACATTGGGTTTGGATGCGGTGATGGTCTATCAAGAAACGTATCATCCTTCGACTTACGCTGAGCACCATCTGCGTGGTAATAAGATGGATTTCGAATACCGATTGGATACACCCGATCGTCTTGCGAAAGCAGGCATCGATAAGATCGGTATTGGTGCTTTGATAGGGTTGGAAGAGTGGCGTACCGACTGTTTTTATGTGGCAGCGCACTTGGACTATCTAGAGCGCACGTATTGGCAGACTCGTTACTCAATTTCTTTCCCACGTTTACGTCCTTGTGAGGGCGCGCTCCAACCAAAATCAGTCATGACGGATAAGCAGCTTGTGCAGTTGATTTGCGCTTATCGTTTATTTAATCCTGAAGTGGAGTTGTCATTATCGACTCGTGAATCACCGAAGTTCAGAGACAATGCATTACCGTTAGGCATCACCAGTATGTCTGCTGCATCGAAAACTCAGCCGGGTGGGTATGCGATGGATGATGTTGAACTCGAGCAGTTTGAGATCAGCGATGAGCGAAGTGCGGGTTCTGTGGAAGATATGATTCGAGCCAAAGGCTTTGACCCTGTATGGCGAGATTGGCACTCAGCGTATTCTGGTTAAGCAACAAATAAAGCCACTGGTCATCGCTATGTTTCACGTGAAACATAGGCAAAGAAAAGAGGGTTGATGCAAAACATCAACCCTCTACGTTTTTCTAGCTTCTAGCTTCTAGCTTCTAGCTTCTAGCTGTGTGCTACAGGTGCTGTTGCTTGACGAAGCCACTCTTTCACATCACCTTCAACTAGCGGGCTGATCTCATCCCATACTTTCTGATGGTAGTCATTCAGCCAAGCAAGTTCTGGACGAGTTAGCATATCAACATTGATGTTGCGCTTGTCGATTGGGCAGCGTGTTAGCGACTCAAATGACAGAACAGGGAAGTCACCGTTAGTTGGTGTTTCAACAACAAGCTCTAGGTTCTCGATACGGATACCAAACGCATCTGCACGGTAGTAACCTGGCTCGTTAGACAGTACCATACCTTCTGTTAGAGGCACGTCGATTTGCTTCTTCGAAATGCTCGCTGGACCTTCATGAACACTTAGGAAGTGACCAACACCGTGACCGGTACCGTGATCGTAATCGTAGCCTTCCGCCCATAGGTGCTGACGAGCTAGCGTATCGATTTGGTAACCACGTGTGCCTTTCGGGAAACGTGCACGAGCAACACCGATGTGACCTTTTAGTGCGAGAGTGAACTGTTTAATCATCTCTTGTGAAGGCTGACCGATCGCAATAGTACGCGTGATGTCTGTGGTGCCATCTAGGTACTGACCACCTGAATCGACTAGGTAAAGAGTGTTCAGCTCTAGCTTGCCAGGTTCAGGTTGGTTTTCGTGGTTGTAGTGACACATTGCTGCGTTGCCGCCCGCAGCTGAAATGGTATCGAAGCTAAGATCCATCAGTGTCGGGTCTTCGCTACGGAACGCTTCAAGTTTGTCTGCCAGCGTCGCTTCATCATGCAGGTTACCCGCAACGACTTCAGCATCTAACCAAGATAGGAACTTACTCATCGCCACGCCATCGCGGATATGACATGCTTTCATGCCTGCGATTTCAACCGCGTTCTTCGCCGCTTTTGGCATTAGGCATGGATCAGCTTTACTCACCACAGATGCGCCAGCATTTTGTAGAACCAATTTAAACCATGCGTTACTTGTCGCAGGGTCAACCAGTACATTCTTGCCAGTTAGAGTTTCTAGTCGTGCTTGCAATGCTTCTGGGTGATGAACTGTTACGCCAGAACCAACATGAGCGTCAAACTCAGCAGGTAGGCGAGCAGGATCTAGGAAGTATTCCACGCTTGAATCTGAGTGCAGAATCGCGTGAGAAAGCAGAACTGGTAGACGTGATACATCTAGACCACGAACGTTGAGCAACCAACAGATAGAATCAAGTGCTGTGATCACTGCGCTGTCTGCGCCGGCTTTTTTCACGAGCTCTGCGATTTCTTGGCGCTTACTTTCACTTGATTGACCAACTGCTTCTGTTGCCATTAGGCGAACATCAGAAACTACAGGAGCAGGACGGTCGTGCCACAGCTCATCAATTGGGTTGCTGTCGAGAATCTTAAGCTCAAGTGCACCTGCAAGTTTTGCTTGTGCCATGTCTAGCCAAGCAGAGTTGTGCATGCGAGGGTCGATGGCCACAGACGCGTCATTTGCAAGATGGTCTTTAATCCAATCTAGTGCAGGCTCTTCAATCAGGTGACGGTATTCGAATAAATCAGCAGGAACCTGCTTAGTTACTTGTACCGTGTAGCGACCATCAACAAAGATAGCGGCTTTGTCTTTGGTGATTACCGCAGCACCAGCAGAACCAGTAAAACCAGTTAGCCAATGTAAACGCTCGTTGTGCGCTGGTACGTATTCGCCCAAGTACTCGTCTTCATGTGGGACAAGTAGGGCATCAATATTATGTTGTGCTAGCCATTCGCGAATTGCATTCACGTGGCTTTGGGTATCGTTGTGCATCTGTGTTATTCCTTCAAATTACCGCTCCTTCATGCTCAGGTGTGGGAGCTGTTTCCATCTGCTTCATGCAGTTTACGATTCCATTGAGGTTCGCAATCACTTCAATAGAGTCGGAGTACAACAGGCCATAGATGAGCCAAAAAGGACTATCGACTGTTAAGCTACTCATTTTACCGTAAGAGCGCAAATCGCGTCCGGGATTTTTATCTAAGATGATCGGTTTTTTGCGTGATCATGGTACGTAGCCAAGTTAAAGCTGGGTCATTTTCTCTGTCTCGGTGCCAGAACAAAGTGTAAGCCATTGGCGGGAATTCGAGTGGCAGCGGCAGTAATGCCATGTCGTGTTGTTTGGCTGCCAGCTTCACAAAGTGGCTTGGCGCGGTAAACACAAAATCGGTGTAAGAACACAAACTGGCGGCGCTGTTAAAGTCCGGTACGGTGACTGCGATATCACGTTCGCGACCAATGTCGGCTAGACGATAGTCGAGCAACCAACGGTCGTTGCCATCACAACGCACCTGAACATGGCGCAGGGCTAGGTAAGCTTCTAAGTTCCAATTACCACGCAAAGCGGGATGGTCTTTACGAACGATGCACATTTGGTGGTCGCGATAGATTTCCTGCTCACAAATGTCATCTGGCGGCAACATAGTCAGCTTGGCATCGTTGATGTCGATATCTCGCCCCGTCATACCCAAATCAATCTCACCACGTTGAATCATTTTAAAAGTCTGTTCAGACCATGGATGCGTGCTGATGGTCACGCCAGGTGCTTGTTGGAATATTGCTGGCAAGAAGTGGGGTAAAATCAACGGGTAGACACTCTCCACCGCAGCAATTTGAAAACGGTATTCACTGCTCTGTGGTGAGAACTCTTCTGGTTGAGTCAGGACATCAAGTTGATTTATCAACAGATCCAGTTTCGGTTTGAGGAACAAAGCTCGTGGTGTTGGCGTCAATCCATGCGAGTTTCGTGTGAACAAAGGGTCATCAAACTGAGTGCGTAACTTGGCCAAAGATTTACTCACTGCAGATTGACTCAAACAGAGTCGGTGTGCAGTTCGAGTAACATTCAACTCCTCGATTAGTACCTTAAAACAGACCAACAAGTTGAGGTCGATGCGTACCAGTTTCTCTACGTTCACTGTGATTTTCCTCATTGGAATAATGGTCATGAGTATACATCATTTCCATTCATATCATCAGATGATTAAGCTTTGCTCAAAAGTTCTTATTCAATTTGGAGTGTTTTGTGTCTAGCCATATTACAAATAGCAAAAAACAGATGGCGCTGTTGACCATGTTAGTTCTGTTCAGTCCGCTTGCGATTGATATCTATCTACCTGCTTTGCCTCTTATCGCATCCACTTTTCAGGTAGAAAATGCATTGGCACAAGACACCATCACTTGGTTCCTATTTGCTATGGGCGTTGGTCAGCTATTCGCAGGCCCCTTGGCAGATAAACTCGGACGTCGAACTGTTGCATTGGGAGGCATCACCATCTACGCATTGAGCGCTTTATTGGCGTGGAGTGCTCAAAATATTGAGTGGATGTTGACGGCTCGTTTGCTACAAGGCTTAGGTGCATGTGCAACATCTGTAGCAGCCTTTGCAACAGTTCGCGATATCTTTGGTCCGGAAAAAAGTGGCAAAATGATCAGTTATCTTAACGGGGCGATCTGCTTTATCCCGGCATTGGCGCCTATTTTGGGGAGTTGGTTAACCCAGCAATTCGATTGGCGTGCAAACTTCAGCTTCATGGCCGGCTTCGCTGTGATTGCCGGAACGATGATTTTCTTTGGAATGAAGGAAACCAATCCTGCAACTGAAAAACAAGCTGTGTTTAAACTGAGCCGTTATTGGTCTGTATTAAGCACGCCGTCATTCATTTTCCATGCATCATTGTGTCTAATGGCGATGGCGGTCATTCTTGCTTACGTCACATCAGCTCCAGGTGTACTGATGACAGGCATGGGTTTATCCATGAACGAGTTTACCTTCTGGTTTGGTCTTAACGCGGCGTTTAATATTGCAGCTTGTATGTTGGCACCGAAATTCATGGATCGCTGGGGTACGCACAATTCACTGGTTGTTGGTATCAGCTTACTCTCGATAGCTGGCGTTATCATGATGGTGATGAAAGGACACAACACGGCGCTGTCTTTCATGCTGCCAATCTTTATCTCATCGGTTGGCTTCGCTTGGATTCTTGGTGCAGCAGCAGGTAAAGCGTTAGAGCCGTTTGGTGATAAAGCGGGTACAGCAGCAGCGTTACTTGGCTTGTTCCAAATGAGCGGTTCTGGTTTATTAGTAGGTACGCTACAGCGTCTATCACTTGACCCACAAACCCTGATCGCAATTCATATGTGGGTTCTACTTCCAGCATTGCTGATTCTGTTCACGAAAGCAGGTAAGAACTGGCATACAAGATTAGTGAATGCATAAAACAGTGTAATTTAGTATTTTCCAATGTAGGTAACGCGTGTATATTTGTCGTTCAAACTTTTCTCGACACCATAACGGAACTCAAAAGTAATGTCGTTAACCACGTATGAAATGGCTCGTATCTTAGAGCAAATGGAAGAGTCACCAGAAAAGGTGATGTTTGGTAAGTTGCTCAACGAATTGGGTAACCAAAGCTCTGAGCGTATTCGTAGTGCGGCAAAACAAGTTCCATTGCCAGTCTTGCGTGATCTTATGTATCAATTTCAGCAAGTGATTGAGTCACGTAAAGGCGAGCAAGTAGAGCAGATGGCAAAAGACCTCGCGAAGCAAGGTATCTCAGCAGAAGAGTTACTGGCTTACTTGAACAAATAATTAAAAAATCCCCGCATCATGCGGGGATTTTTTTAGTTAGTGATTTTCTTCTTGATAATGTGGTCGAGAGATAAAGGCCCTGGCCCCCACACAATAACAATAAGAATCATCAACCCCCAAAGTTGATGGTCATAGAAACCTTTCTCCCACAGCAGCGGGTAAGAGACCACGGCGATGATGTTAAACACAAACAGAATCGCAGCCATCGGGCGCGTTATTAACCCTAGTGCCAAGAACACCGGTAGAACCAACTCCGCAGCTGTACCTAAGTAAGCCGCCAGTTCCCACGGCAGTATTGGCACTTGGTATTCCAGCTCAAATAAATACAGTGTGCTGTCCCAAGATGAGGTTTTGATTAGCCCTGAATTGAAGAACACCCATGCAACCCACAAGCGACAAAAGAGAAGTAATAAAGGGACAAAGCCAGCTTGTAGGGTACTGATTAAATCGTCGTACCGATTCACTAAGTTTTTAACCGTATCCGTCATAGAGTGCTCCTTAGATTGATTTCAATGTAAAGCCGTCAACGAGATCGAGTGCCATGATGCTATTAAGATGAGCGAGTAGTGCTTCAGGCATTTCGCTCAAGCTTTGTTTCTGCTCTAAACATTGCAGCAGTTGGAACACATCGGCATCGAGTGCGTGACACAAGGCTTCTCCATTGGCTTGAATCGAGATGACACCTTGTTGTAATTGGTTGATATTAAGTTGTTCGAATTGCCCAGTTTGAATCGCGCCAAACAAATCAAATACTGCGTAACTGGAGTTAAAGCTTCGGCAGCCTTTTTTAAGGTGCAAAACCAAAGTGGGTTGTTGCTCTTCACTCACTTCGCCAAGTAACGCAAGCGGTTTTAATTCTGCCGCACTGGATTGTTCATACTGTGCTTGACGAGCGAGGTCGATATGCCACTCGAAGCGTGCGACTTCAGGGCTGTAGGGGGCATGGGTGATCACCTGACTAAATTGCGTGATCGTATCTTGAAACCCTGCGCCATAATGCACCACGTTCCCTTCTTCTAATGGGTAAGAGAGAACGTGCTGACGAGCCATCTGTTCAAAGCATTCATCACCAAGCAGCGCTTCAACCATCGGGTAAGTCGCGGATAACACCTCACTTAAGCTGACGATAAAGTTATTGCGGTAAATCTGCATGCGTTCATCAGCGGTAAACTCATCACTGGCAATATCGCACTCTTCACCAAGTGCTTGATAGTGTAGGGCTTTAGCAAACTGGCTTTGTAAGGTGGTTAGATTCATGATGCCTTCCTTGATGCGCTTTGTTCACTTGGGATTGTGCCTTGCAACAGCAGTTGCGATGCTTTCTGTGCTTCTCCGAGCAATACTTCTGGTTCAGGGATATCCAAATCCCATTCAATCAGCGCATGACGTGGACCGTGTTTTTTTGTCCATTGTGCGAACAGCTGCCAAACTTCATCGCTGACTGGGCGGCTATGGGTATCAATCCATATCTCGCCTTTGTCGAGTTGTTTGATAGTAAAACCTGCCAAGTGAATCTCATCCACTTTGTCGGCTGGAATCGCATCTAGGTATGTGTCGCAATCAAAACCGTGGTTGAACGCCGAAACATAAACATTGTTTAGATCGAGCAATAAACGACAGTCAGTGCGCTTTTGCACTTCGGTAAGAAACTCCCATTCGCTGATGGTCGAATGTTGAAATTTCACATAACTAGATGGGTTCTCTATCAAGATCTCGCGTTGCAAATAATCCTGCACTTCATTCACGTTACGAGTGAACACTTTTAACGCTTCTTCCGTATACGGAAGTGGAAGCAGGTCATTAAAGTAGTGACCGCCGTTTTCACTCCAACTCAAATGGTCAGAAACAAGAACCGGGTCGATTGAGTCAATCAGCGCTTTAAGTTGAGCAAGGTGCTTTTGATTCACACGTTCCACCGAACCTAGTGACAGACCAATGCCATGGCAGCTAATTTGATACTGCTCGCGCAATGCTTGTAATTGATTGCGCTCTGTAGCGTTGGGTTGAAAATAGTTTTCACTGTGGATTTCTAACCAAGATAACTCGGGTTTGTTTTGGCTAAAGTAATCGAGGTGAGGGGTTCTTAATCCAACTCCAACAAGGTCGTGGAAGGTGTGGTGTTTCACGTGAAACTCCTTTTCAAAGCGGGCGGGAAGAGAAGGATGCGCTGGTTGAGCATCAACGCATCCTTGCAGTAGCTAGCGATAAAAGATTATGAAGAAGAAGTGCTACCGCCAACGAGTTTGTCACATAGACCTTTTGGTACGACTACGAATGCGTCTTTTTGGTTATCTTCTTTAGCTGTACCAGCACATGAGCTGCTTTTCGTTGCACAGTCGTTTTTACCTGCTTTAGAAACGCCGTAGCACTTCTCTTTATCAGCAGCGACAGCTGGAGCGGCAGTCAGCATTGTGCCACCAAGAGCTAGAAGGCCAGTAACAGCAGCAGTAACAGCTAGATTCGACTTTTTCATAATAAATTCCTCTGAATGATTTCCTTTACTTTAAGTTGGCAAGATGAATCGCCTGTTGTGGCGTTTTTGTTATCAACTTGCTTAACTTAAAAGATAGGAAACTGGCTAAAAAACTTTCAGAGAAATTTTCGAAACAAATGGCTTTAAAGAGTGGAATTTATATAACTTATTGATGCGTCGAATAAAAAAACATCGAATTTTTTATGAATTTTTGTCTAATCTGAGGAGGTTGTTTAGGTTATAATCTATTTTTATGTATAAATAACCAGTAGCTCTCATCATGATGGATCCCTCTCTATTAGTCGACGGTTTGAACGATAAACAACGTGAAGCCGTTGCCGCACCTCTAGAAAACTTGCTCGTCCTTGCTGGTGCAGGGAGTGGTAAGACACGCGTTCTTGTTCACCGCATTGCTTGGTTGATGTCGGTCGAGCAGGCATCTCCGTTCTCGA
Source organism: Vibrio sp. Sgm 5 (assembly GCF_026241575.1). Taxonomy (NCBI): domain Bacteria; kingdom Pseudomonadati; phylum Pseudomonadota; class Gammaproteobacteria; order Vibrionales; family Vibrionaceae; genus Vibrio; species Vibrio sp. Sgm 5. The sequence continues at coordinate 19,833 of NZ_JAPHPY010000053.1, read as the reverse complement.
TTATGTCGGTAACCTTTACCAATAAGGCCGCGGCAGAGATGCGTGGACGTATCGAAGAGCTCATGATGGGCAGTGCAGGCGGAATGTGGAATGGTACTTTCCACGGGATTTGTCACCGTATTCTGCGTGCACATTATCTTGATGCCAAGCTACCGGAAGATTTTCAAATTATCGATAGCGACGATCAGTTACGTCTATTGAAGCGTTTAATCAAAGCGCAAAACTTAGATGAGAAACAATGGCCTGCACGCCAAGTATCATGGTGGATTAACGGCAAAAAAGACGAGGGTCTACGTCCGTCACACATTGATGCGTACCACGATCCAGTGACCAAGACATACCTACAGTTGTATACCGCTTATCAAGAGGCGTGCGATCGCGCTGGATTAGTCGATTTTGCGGAAATCTTGCTGCGCGCACATGAGCTACTGCGTGATAACAAGTTCGTTCGTGAACACTACCAAGCACGCTTTAAGCACATCTTGGTAGACGAGTTCCAAGATACCAACAACATTCAATACGCTTGGCTACGTATGATGGCGGGCCCTGAGTGTCACGTGATGATCGTTGGTGATGATGACCAATCTATTTACGGTTGGCGTGGCGCGAAAATTGAGAATATTGAGAAGTTTACGCTGGAATTCCCAAGCGTGAATACCATCCGTCTTGAACAAAACTATCGTTCAACCAAGACCATTTTGGAAGCGTCTAACACCCTGATTGCCAATAACACTGAACGTATGGGTAAAGAGCTTTGGACTGATGGTGTTGTCGGTGAGCCTATCTCAGTTTACAGCGCTTACAACGAATTGGATGAAGCGCGTTTTGCGGTTAACAAAATCAAAGAGTGGCAAGAAAAAGGCGGTGCACTGAATGACGCTGCCATGCTCTACCGTAACAACGCCCAATCGCGTGTTCTGGAAGAAGCCTTGATTCAAGCTGGCCTGCCTTACCGTATCTACGGTGGTATGCGATTCTTCGAACGTCAGGAAATCAAAGACGCCTTGAGCTACATGCGTTTGATCGCTAACCGTAACGATGACGCCGCATTTGAGCGTGTAGTGAATACACCCACGCGTGGCTTGGGTGATAAAACGCTAGAAACCATTCGCTTTGCAGCGCGTGATCGCGGTTGCACCATGTGGGAAGCAAGTATGGTCATGCTTGAGGAGCAAGTATTACCAGGCCGAGCGGCAGGGGCATTAAGCCGTTTTATTGAGTTGGTGACAGCACTAGAAGATGACACGTTAGAAATGCCTCTGCATCATCAGGCTGATCATGTCATTAAATACTCAGGTTTGTTCGCCATGTACGAGCAAGAGAAGGGTGAAAAGTCTAAGGCGCGTATTGAGAACTTGGAAGAATTGGTGACAGCAACTCGTCAATTCGAGAAACCAGAAGAAGCCGAAGACATGTCATTGCTGACGGCATTCCTAACCCATGCAGCATTAGAAGCGGGCGAAGGACAAGCAGATGAATTCGAAGATGCGGTTCAGCTAATGACATTGCACAGCGCGAAAGGTCTAGAGTTCCCGCTCGTGTTTATGGTTGGTGTGGAAGAAGGCATGTTCCCAAGTCAAATGTCGGCAGAAGAGGCGGGACGTTTAGAAGAAGAGCGTCGTTTGTGCTATGTAGGTATGACTCGTGCGATGCAGAAGCTGTACATCACTTATGCTGAAATGCGCCGCTTGTACGGTCAGGATAAGTATCATAAGCCATCTCGCTTTATTCGTGAGCTACCAGAAGCATGTTTGGATGAAGTTCGTATGAAAGCACAAGTCAGCCGTCCTGCAAGCAGTGGCCGATTCAGCCAAACGGTCGTGAAAGAGAGCTTTAATGAAACTGGCTTTACGCTGGGTTCTCGCGTCATGCATCCGAAGTTTGGTGAAGGTACCATTATCAACTTTGAAGGCAGCGGTCCACAAAGCCGTGTTCAGATTGCTTTTAATGGCGAAGGTATTAAGTGGTTAGTGACTGCTTACGCGAAACTAGAGAAACTGTAATACTTCACCAAACTAATCAACTTAAGAGCTGCTTCGGCGGCTCTTTTTGTTTGTGCTGTTTTGTGTCGCTAATGCAGTAAAAAATGGAATGATAAATGGAATGATAAATGGAGTGCAAAAGCGGCGATTTAACGATGTCGTTTGAAGTGAAAGGTGGGCGTTGTGAGTGAATGTCTACTTTCAGTAGATCTGCTGAGAAAAATTTTAGGCAAAGAAAAACCCCGAGGGCTTTCGCCCATCGGGGTTATAGTCTTACTCGCAGCAATCCGGCTACTAAGTGTGCTCCATGCATCTAATCCATGATAGTGTGCTGAATCCGTCAGCTTAATCCTTACGTCGCCATCCTAGCGGTGTCCTTGACCTTATCCTGGTCTGCTAACCATCCTCGTTAGCTCTCATCACTTGTTCCCTGAGCGGTGTCCCTGACATCATCCTGATGTTCAAATCCTTGCCTCGTCCAGAGGTGTCCATTTCCCGTCCTTAGTAGTAACCATCCTAGTCACTATTGATTCCGTTCAATGTCCAATTTTGCAATCCATGCCCGACTATTCATCCTGAATAACCGTTTCTTCTTCCTGAAGTTCACCAAGTCCGTGGTGTTTCCTGTTCCGTGTCAGCATCCTTCCGACAGGTTTAATATTACGTGTTTAGCGATTCCCAACAACGGGCTAATCTCACATTTTTTCACTCTCTTAGCGTTCAAAAAAGATACATAACCATTGAATTCAGTAGCTTACGCTCTTAGTTGTACGGTTTTACCATTAAAAAAGAGAGGTTTGCTCAACCCTTTGTGAGAGATCTCGCACAAGGGGTCGAGCGAAAGACTCTTACTGCCCGATAGCGGCACCTTCACGCCTTGGATCGGCTGCGCCCTCAAGACCGCCTTTTGTTATACGTATCGCATGCAGTCCAGAGTTCAAATCACGAACATCAGTTTTAAAACCCATCTTCTCCAACTCAGGCTGTAAGCCTTCTGCAGCAGTACCTTGCTCAATATCTAAGGTGCCAAAACGGTTCAGTAATCGTGGCTGATTGATCGCGCTTTGGATGTCCATATCCCATTGCGTGTGGGCGATAATGGCTTGTGCGACGTAACCAATGATGCGGCTGCCGCCCGGTGAGCCAATTGCCATGTAAGGTTTATCGTCCTTCATCATAATGGTTGGCGCCATGGATGAACGTGGGCGTTTGCCTGGTTCTAAGCGATTCGCGATTGGCACACCATCTTGATGCGTGCGGAAAGAGAAATCGGTAAGTTCGTTATTGAGCAAGAAGCCGCGCACCATCAAGCGCGAGCCAAAGGCGTTCTCAATGGTCGTTGTCATTGAAACCACATTGCCTTGCTTGTCGACGATATTGAAATGGCTGGTGGAAGGCAGCTCGATCGATTGGTCCATGCTTAGGTTCATCGCGTGTGACCACGGTGGATTGCCGGCTTCAACCTTACGCAAGGCTTTACCGACTTGAATCAACTCAGCACGCTGTTTGAGATAATCTTTATCAAGCAAGCCTTCGGTTGGCATTGGCACATAATCTTGGTCAGCCATGTATTTACCGCGATCCGCAAACGCAAGGCGAGACGCGTCGGCGATCACTTGCCATGATTTCGCGCTTTCGGCTCCCCAACCTTTAAGATCGTAGTGCTCGGTGATCGCAAGAATCTGTCCAACCGTCAGTGCGCCAGAGCTAGGTGGTCCCATGCCGCAGATGTCATAGCTTTGGTAAGCCGCACAAACCGGTTCACGTTGTTTGATTTGGAACGCATCAAAGTCAGGTTGTGCCAATACGCCAGGATTGCCCGGTGCATTCTGTACTGTCTTGATGATGTCTGTGGCGATATCGCCTTGATAGAAAGCTTCTGCCCCTTGCTCTGCAATTGCCGTCAGAGTTTGCGCGTATTCAGGGTTCTTCAACAACGTGCCTTCGGCTTTTGGTGAGCCATCTGGATTAAAGAAGTAAGCCTTAGTCACAGGGAAGCGTGATAGGCGCTTGGCATCTTTCTCAATCAGACTTGCGAGGCGAGGACTCACTTCGAAACCTTGCTCAGCCAAGGTAATCACAGGTTGGATGATCTTTTTCCATTCCAACTTGCCGTATTTCTGGTGCGTGTCCCACAGTAGTTTCACCGTGCCAGGAGTGGCAACGGAACGCCCACCTACAACCGCATCGTAAAATTGTAGAGGTTGTCCTTTGTCATCTAGGAAGAGTTTCGGCGTCGCGGCGAGCGGTGCGGTTTCGCGTCCATCATACGTAGTCAGTTTTTGTTTCTCACTGTCCCAATACACTAAGAAGGCGCCACCACCAATGCCTGAAGATTGCGGTTCTACCAAGCCCAGCATCAGTTGTACGGCAACCATGGCATCAATAGCATTACCACCTTGTGCAAGAACATTCGCCCCGGCTTGGGTGGCAAGTGGGTTGGCTGCTGTGACCATATAATCTTTGGCTTTGACCAATTGCTTTTGCTCGAAGCCAGTACTGTGCTCCGGTGCAACCGCATCTGCTGCTTGGTTAGCAAAGGCTGAGGTAGATAAAACGAGTGGGGAAGTAAGAAAAAGACCCGTGGTCACGAGTCGGTTGAACGTCCAATGCATGATGACTCTCCATGTTGCCAGTTTTGTGTTTTCAGCTTGGCAGTCATGAAGAGCCACGTCGAGTCAGCAATCTTAGAAATGTCGATTGTGCTACGCTTTTAAATCAGTACTTTATCCGATAAAAGTGCTGATGGTTTGGTATAAAATACTGCCACCCACTAGAGTAAATACCACGCCACACAGACCGTCGATGTAGATGCCTGCTTGTTGCAATTTACGCTGTAAGCGCTGTGTCGACAGCATCCATGCAAGGCTAGAGAACCAAAATAGCGACAAGCCAAACAAGATGACCAAAGCAATACCTTTGCCAGTGATGGACATACCTGCAGGGACTAAGCTCGACATCAAGCTGATAAAGAACACCAAGGCTTTCGGGTTAAGAATGTTGGTTGCAAATCCTTTAGCAAATGCCTGACGCTTATTACTGATCACTAGGTTGTTTTGCTTCTTAGGTTGATCCGCCAGTGGATTTTTGATCATCGAGATCACTGCGCGCAATGCACCAATACCTAAATAGAGCAGGTAACTACCGCCGAGCAGTTGCACCACGGAGTACAACACAGGGTGCTGGTGGACGATATAACTCACGCCTGTCAGGCTGAACAAAGAGTGCAGCAAAATACCGACGGACAATCCCAACGCAATGTACAAGCCTGTTTGACGACCATGACGCGTCGCGTTTTGCACGACCAGCGCAAAGTCCGGACCTGGACTCATTAGGGCAATAAAGTGAATGCTGGCGAGCGTCAGCAATATGGTGGATTCATTCATAACACATCTCAAATATAACCAATGCGGCTATTGTCGTGGTAAGTCACCTGTGGCGCTTGTAAAAAACTGACAGCTTTCTCGGTAAATGGAATTAACGAGTCACTTGAGAAGGGGAAACACCGTAGGTCTGCTTAAACGCTTTGCTGAAATGCGCTTGATCGTAGAAACCGATCTGATGGGCGACGTCGGTACCACATTGACCTGATTGCAGTAACTTCATGCCTTGCTCAAGGCGCAGGCGTGCGAACCATGCATAAGGCGTCATGCCAGTTTGCGCTTTAAAGTGGCGCTGGAACTGAGTTGGGCTCAGTTGGCACAGCTCTGAAAGTGAATCCAAACGCACTGCTTGGTCAAGGTTTGCCATTAGATAATCTTTTAACGTTCCAAGTGATTGATTTCCTAACGGCACCACTTTTTGTCGCTCAAGCGATCCGTAGCGATCAAAAAGTTGGTTAAACCCTTCAAAAGGAAGGCAATCTTTGGTGAGTTGGCTGAGGTTTTCACGACGAAGTAGCCCGTGTAAGTTACTAAGTTGTGAAAATATCTGTGGATCCGAGATGATCAGCTCGTTGAAGTGTATTATTTGACCGTTTTTCTTAAGATCAGCCAGATCGCTCAATAGGTGAGGTTCGATCGCAAATACATTCACTTCATAGCCACTTTCGAGCTTAGATTGCCCGTCGTGCAGCTCATCTGGCGGCATAATCACAATTTGCCCGTGACCAACTTGGTGGCTGTTACCTTGGTATTGGAACTTCTGCGCGCCATGCGTGATCAGACCGAGATGAAAATCCAGATGGTAATGCCTTTGAAAAGCAAATTTCTGGTATTTCGCCTCTATCAGACTCAAGTTGTCATGGTCGGTTGCGTAGTACTGAATAAGTTCCATTAAATAAAAAAAGCTTGGTCACATTATGACCAAGCTTATCCATCAATTTCTTAAATGTCTTGTAAAAAACGATCACTGTGCCTGCATGGCTTTGCGTGACTTACGGTTGTTACGCAGACCATCAAAGCTAAATACCACCAAGGCCCCCCAAATAAAGGCGAAGGTGATGGCTTTATCACTGGTGAACGGTTCGCCGTAAATCAGTACCGCCAACAAGAACATCAAGCTCGGTCCAATGTACTGAAAAAAGCCTAAAGTTGAGAGTTTTAGGCGCGTAGCTGCACCGGTAAAGCACAATAGCGGCAGGGTAGTGATGACACCTGCGGCAATCAATAAGGTATTCAGCTGCCATGGGTTCTCAAACATGTTTGAGGTTGGGGTGCTGGCAATAAAAAAGAGATAGATACTTGCCGCAGGCAACATGACGAGAGTTTCAATGAATAACCCGGTTTGTGCTTCAACACTGACTTTTTTACGTAGCAAGCCGTAAAAACCAAAGCTCATTGCGAGTGCGATAGCAACCACAGGGACAGAGCCAAACACGATTAATTGCACTAATACGCCACAAGCCGCCAGCACGACTGCGAACCATTGCAGCTTACGTAACCTCTCTCCCAGAAACACCATCCCGAGTAAGACGTTGATCAGTGGGTTAATGTAATAACCCAAGCTGGCATCGAGCATGTGATTCGAGTTCACTGCCCAAATGAAGATCAACCAGTTTGCACCGACCAAAATGGCAGTAGAAACCAGAAACATCATCTTGGTTTTGTTTTTAATGATGTCGCGAACCGAGCGCCAATGGCGACCAAAATGGAGGAGTGCGGCTAGCAAAAAGAAAGACCAAATCACTCGGTGGCTTAAGATCTCTAGTGGCGAGACTTCAGCAATCGATTTGAAGTAAATGGGTGCGATGCCCCACATGGTGTACGCGCCAATAGCAAGCAAGACGCCTTGCCGTGAGCGTTGTTGTTCTTCTGGTGTCATGGGATGTCACCTAATTGAGTTTTTATAGAGCAGAAAATCAGTATACGAGTCGTGAGCTGAATCACCTAACAATTTGCGGTTTTATTCACCATGAAACCCCATTACAATGTGCCCTCACTTTGCGTGCTAGTGGCATGCATAAGCACCTCTTTTTAAGACCCAATCTGAGATTTTTCATGACCTCTACCTTGTTAGCCGAACAATCAGACTCGCCTGTAACGCCTCAACGTGTGTTGGAGGATGTGTTTGGTTACCAAGAGTTCCGTGATGGTCAGCAGTTGGTGATTGACGCCGCGGTAGAAGGTCGCGACAGCTTAGTTATCCTGCCTACTGGTGGCGGTAAGTCGCTGTGTTATCAAATTCCTGCTTTGGTTCGCTCTGGCATTACTTTGGTGATCTCTCCGCTTATCTCGCTGATGAAGGACCAAGTGGACCAACTTAAAGCCAACGGTGTAGCGGCTGAGTGTATTAACTCGACCATGCCTCGTGAAGAGCTGCTCAGCGTGTATAACCGCATGCACACTGGGCATCTTAAGTTGGTGTACGTCTCGCCAGAACGCGTATTGATGCGTGATTTCATTGAGCGCTTGGAAAACTTGCCGCTATCGATGATTGCCGTCGATGAAGCGCACTGTATTTCCCAGTGGGGACACGACTTCCGTCCAGAGTACGCCGCGCTTGGTCAACTTAAGCAGCAATTTTCCCATGTGCCATTTATGGCGCTGACGGCGACCGCAGATGACGCTACGCGCCGAGATATTCTTGAGCGTCTGCAACTGAATAATCCAGAGGTTTACCTAGGCAGCTTCGACCGCCCTAACATCCGCTACAACTTAGTTGAGAAGCACAAGCCGGTTTCGCAAATCGTTCGTTATCTTGAAACTCAAAAGGGTAACTGCGGCATCATCTATTGTGGTAGCCGTAAGAAAGTTGAGATGGTGACTGAGAAGTTGTGCAACAACCACATTCGTGCTGCTGGTTATCACGCAGGTATGGACGCTGATGAGCGTGCTTACGTTCAAGAAGCTTTCCAACGTGATGACATCCAAATTGTAGTGGCGACCGTCGCATTCGGTATGGGTATCAACAAACCAAACGTGCGCTTTGTGGTTCACTTTGATATCCCGCGCAATATTGAGTCCTACTATCAGGAAACGGGTCGTGCAGGGCGTGATGGTCTGCCTGCGGAAGCGATGATGTTGTATGACCCAGCGGACATCAGTTGGCTGCGTCGTATGTTGGATGAGAAAGACGCTGGTCCACAGAAGCAGGTGGAAACCCACAAACTGAATGCGATGAGTGCCTTTGCTGAGGCGCAAACCTGTCGTCGTCAGGTGTTACTGAATTACTTTGGTGAGTATCGTGAGAAGCCATGTGGCAACTGCGATATTTGCTTAGATCCACCGAAGCACTTTGATGCTACGGAAGAAGCGCGTAAGGCGTTGTCTTGTGTGTACCGAGTGAATCAGAGCTTTGGTATGGGCTACGTAGTGGAAGTACTGCGTGGCATGCAAAATATTCGTGTACGTGAAAACGGGCACGATAAGATTTCTACCTACGCGATAGGTCGCGATCACAGCCACGATTACTGGGTGAGTATCTTCCGTCAGTTAATCCACAAAGGGCTGCTGTTCCAAAACATCACGCGCAACTCAACACTGCAATTAACGGAAGAAGCGCGTCCGCTGTTGCGTGGCGATGTGACTCTAGAGTTAGCGGTCCCACGTTTAGACACCGCAGCACGTGCGGCGAAGTCAGATAAACTCACCAGCAAGAACTACGATAAGAAGCTGTTTGCCAAATTACGTAAGTTGCGTAAATCGATCGCGGACGAAGATGGTTTACCACCATACGTTGTCTTCAGTGACGCGACCTTGATTGATATGGCGGAAATTCTGCCAACCTCTTACGGCGAAATGCTGGCAGTCAGCGGTGTTGGTCAGCGTAAGTTAGAGAAGTACGCCGATCCGTTCCTTGATTTGATTCAAGAACACATTACTCACCACGGATAAGGAATCAAAATGCAAAAGGAATTTGGCTTAGCGGACTACATGGCACGAGAGGGGCGCTTAATCATAACCGCACCAAGTTTTGACCTCGATAGTTTTCCTGCTTTAGGTGAGCGTTTACTTGGACTGCTTTCCGCTACTGTGGTCGAAAAGCAATGGGATGCGGACATTCATTCTTGGCTGATCGACTTTGAAGGTTGTCGATTGTTTATGAAAGCAGAGCATTACAGTGAAGCGATTTGGTTTGAAGCCTTAGCGATTGAAGAGAGCAGGGAAGAGTTGGATTACCTAGCGGGATTGTTCCAACGCGGCTTCTAAAAAATAGAACTTTCACGAAAGGGTGTTTCACATGAAACGCCCTTTTTTGTGCTCAAACGTTTGCGTAATACAGACCGCTTGCGAGTCAAATTGGTTAATGTATAATCGCCCACCGCTTCGCTCAGAATGAGCTTAGCCAGTTTATTTTTTCATTTTACATTGTTGGTAAGAGTGCTTTTCTTTATTGAAAGGGCTCGATTTGGGTTCCCTCACCCCCAAACCAAACTAAAAAGGTATCGCATGAGTAACTTTACCCCTGCGCAGCAGCGCAACGCCCTTATCTATCTGGTTCTATTCCACCTAGTCATTATTGCATCTAGCAATTACCTAGTTCAGCTACCGTTTACTATCTTTGGCTTCCATACCACTTGGGGCGCATTTACCTTCCCATTTATCTTTTTGGCTACCGACCTTACAGTTCGTATTTTCGGTGCAAAAATGGCGCGTAAGATCATTTTCTTAGTGATGCTACCTGCATTGGCTGTTTCTTACTTCCTATCGGTGGTGTTCTTTGAAGGCCAATTCCAAGGCCTTGCTCACCTAGGGGAGTTCAACCTGTTCGTTGCTCGAATTGCGATTGCTAGCTTCATGGCTTACTTGCTTGGTCAAATCATGGATGTGCACGTGTTCAACCGTCTACGCCAGATGAAACAGTGGTGGGTGGCACCAACGTGTTCAACGCTTTTTGGTAATGCACTTGATACCATTGCTTTCTTTGCCATTGCATTCTACCAAAGTCCAGATCCATTTATGGCGGAGCATTGGACAGAAATCGCGCTGGTGGATTACGGATTCAAACTGATTATCAGTCTTGGTTTGTTCGTTCCTATGTACGGTGTACTACTGAATTACCTAATTAAGAAGCTGACTGCGGTGAACCCTGACTTTAAGGTGACGACAAGCGTTCAGTCTTAATATCAGTGGGAACCCCGAAAGCCGCTTGCTTAAATCAAGCGGCTTTTTTGTAGCTGCTTACTGGGATTTAGAGGGTTTTGTACAGCGTGGGGAGCAATTAGATCATGGGTGTCCAAAAGCTCCATGAGCTGTGCGCAGGTAAAACTCGACAAAGCTTAACAATAAAAAAGGCCCTAATAAGGACCTTTCTTTAAACACTCATTGAGTGATGGTGATTAACTTGTGACGACGCTAAGCGGCCAGCCAATATCAGTCTGACGGTTGGATTCAATTTCCAACTCAGCGGCTGTTAACGGGTTTGCATCAAGCCAGTTAGCATCAATGTTCAGTGTTAACTTGTCGCCTTCTGCATTTAGCGTGACTTTTGGTTCCAGCGCAGGGTTGCGGCGATGGCTCAATAGTACGGCAAGGCGTAATAAACGAAGTAATCGCTTACCACTAGTTCCAGACAGCGCGTGCTGCTCTGGTAAAGAGGTGAGCTGCTCACGGTAACGTCGAACGATTTCACCGATAACAAACTTCTGAGCGCGCGTATAACCAGGTAAGTCCAAATGTTGTAGGAGGTAAGCGCTGTGCTCACCGCCTTTCTTGAAATCGATAGTTAGCCCGATTTCGTGCAACTTGGCCGTTGTTTCTAGCAGTACTTTACCTTGTGGTTCTGCTACCCATTCGTCACCACCGACTTGTTCAAGCAATCTGCTCGCAAGGTTTGCTACTTGTTCACCATATTGGCAATCCAATTGGTAACGACTCTGTACGCTGCAAATAGTACGTGCACGAATGTCATTTTGACGAAGTTCGTCGACCATCTCATACACTAAGCCTTCACGCAGTGCGCCGCCAGCCAATGTCATCGCATCAATTTCTAGTAATTCGAAAATGGCGATAAGAATAGATAAACCACTTGGGAAGACTAACGCGCGTTCTAGGGTAAGTCCCTCGATATCGAGTTCTTCTAAGTGATCGGCAAGCATGGCTTGTTTTTGCAGACGCTTGAGTTTGGCATGAGTAATGACTTCGTCCATACCTTGCGCAAGCATGATCTCTTGCAGAGCCTGAACTGTGCCAGAAGCGCCAACACAGACATCCCAACCTAGCTCTGTATACTGCTCCAGAATCGGTTTGAGTGTTTGTTTTGCGCCTTCTATAGCGGCTTCAAAGTTACGTGCATTGAGCTGGCGGTCTTTGAAGAAGTTTTCCAACCAAGTGACACAGCCCATTTTTAAACTGGTGAGTGCTTTGGCTTCAAAACCTTCGCCGATGATCAGTTCGGTACTTGCGCCACCAATGTCAACCACCAAACGGCGGCCACTGCCGCCAGAAGTGTGAGCAACACCTTTATATATAGTGGCGGCTTCTTCTTCACCGGTAATCACTTCGATAGGCAGACCTAAAATTTGGTTCGCCTTCTCTAGAAAAACATCCACATTAGTCGCGGTACGCAATGTCGCGGTACCGACGATGCGGATGTTCTGTTTAGGAATGTCCTGCAAGCGTTCTGCAAATAGACTTAAGCAGTCCCATCCTCGCTGCATAGCTTCCGTACTAAGAGAATTATGTTCATCTAAGCCCGCTGCTAGACGAACTTTGCGCTTAATTTTAGCCATGGTTTGAACGCTGCCATCGATGTGACGCACAACGAGCATGTGAAAACTGTTCGACCCGAGGTCGATGGCGGCGTATAGCGGTGATGATCCTGCTTGACTCATAAACGACTTCAGTTTCCTATTATGATTGTTTTGGCGCTGATTGACGCGGCTGACGAGGACGGCGTCCTTGCGGCTTACGATTACCAGAGCGAGTACCACCTGTATTGGTGCGGCGTTGCTGAGTACGAGGTGCACGCATACGAAGTGGAGCTGGCAATTCCTGAATCAATGCCGATGCATCGTAATCAGAAACTGGGATTGCATGCTCAATGTATTCTTCGATAGGTGGCAAGTTGATTGCGTAATCTTCACAAGCAAAGCTGATTGAGTGACCACTTGCACCTGCACGACCAGTACGACCGATACGGTGAACGTAATCTTCACAATCATCAGGTAAGTCGAAGTTAAATACGTGTGTTACTTGAGGAATATGTAGACCACGTGCCGCAACGTCGGTTGCTACGAGTAGGTCAACTTCACCGCGAGTGAATTGTTCAAGAATCTTTTCACGTTTCTTCTGTGGAACGTCGCCAGTCAATAGACCAACACGGTGTCCGTCTGCCGCTAGGTGACCCCAGATTGACTCACACTTGTGTTTGGTGTTTGCAAAAACGATCGCACGATCTGGCCATTCTTCTTCAATCAAAGTTTGAAGTAGTGCCATCTTATCTTCGTTAGAAGGGTAGAAAAGTTCTTCTTGGATGCGGTGACCTGTTTTTTGTTCAGGCTCAACCACAACATGCTCAGGGTTATGCATGTGCTCGAAGGCAAGTTCTTGTACACGGTAAGAAAGCGTTGCTGAGAAAAGCATGTTCAAACGCTCTTTTGGCTCAGGCATACGACGGAACAAGAAGCGAATGTCTTTAATAAAGCCAAGATCGAACATGCGGTCTGCTTCATCCAGAACAACCGCTTGAATGTTGTTTAGGTTGAAGACGCGTTGCTTGTAGAAATCGATGATACGGCCTGTGGTGCCGATCAGGATATCGACGCCGTCTTGAAGCTTATTTAGTTGCTTATCGTAGCTTTCGCCACCGTAAGCCAGTGCTGCTTTAAGACCAGTACTTGCGATCAAAGGCTCAGCATCGTTGTAGATCTGAATCGCTAGCTCACGTGTTGGTGCCATGATAATTGCACGCGGTTGTGTCGGCTTGCGGCCTTCATGTTCTGGTGTCGTCAGAAGGTGGTTGAAAGTTGCAGTAAGAAACGCGAGGGTCTTACCAGTGCCCGTTTGGGCCTGGCCTGCAATGTCTTGGCCGGTGAGCAGTACCGGCAACGCCAAGGCTTGGATAGGGGTACAAAACTCGAACCCTTTTTTTTCCAATCCTTCAATAACTTGGGGCTTTAAATCCAAATCGGCGAACTTTTGCTCTGTGATATGCGTCTTTTTCATAGCTATAGAATATCAGCTAAAGCTTGCAATACGAAAGTAAATACATTCCAATAGGGCATCTATTTACTGGTTATCATCCAACCAGTTTCGAAAAACACATTGGAGTGGAAGATGAGTGATAAGATTTTGCAGCTTACTGATGACGGTTTTGAAAACGACGTAATCAACGCTGCAGGCCCGGTTCTAGTGGATTTCTGGGCAGAATGGTGTGGTCCTTGTAAAATGATTGCTCCAATTCTGGACGAGATCGCTGACGAGTACGAAGGCAAGCTCACTATCGGTAAACTAAACATTGACCATAACGCGGGTACACCACCTAAGTTTGGTATTCGCGGCATTCCAACGCTACTGTTATTTAAAGACGGTAACGTAGCGGCAACGAAAGTTGGTGCTTTGTCTAAGACTCAGTTAAAAGAGTTCTTGGACGCAAACCTATAATCACCAAGTGATTACAGACAAAACCGTGCAATGTAACAATGCGCGGTTTTGTTTTTCTAACTCTGGACTAGAATATTAATTAGTGCTAACTTATCGCGCGTTAATTGAACAAATTTCTCTTCTTGGTCGATCCTGAGACCAAATCCATCTTAACTAGAAAACAGATCTTATTTTGACTAAACAAGCATCCACCACCATGAATCTTACTGAACTGAAGAACAGACCAGTATCTGACCTTGTAAAGCTTGGCGAAAGCCTAGGTCTTGAGAACCTAGCTCGTCTAAGAAAACAAGACATCATCTTCGCTATTCTTAAAGCGCACGCGAAAGGCGGCGAAGACATCTTTGGCGATGGGGTTCTGGAGATTCTGCAAGACGGCTTTGGTTTCCTACGTAGCGCAGACAGCTCATACCTTGCTGGCCCTGATGATATCTACGTTTCGCCAAGTCAGATTCGTCGTTTTAACCTACGTACTGGTGACTCAATTGCTGGTAAGATTCGTCCACCAAAAGACGGTGAGCGTTACTTTGCCCTTCTGAAAGTCAACACCGTAAACGACGACAAACCAGATAACGCTCGTAACAAGATCCTATTCGAGAACTTAACGCCTCTACACGCGAATGAGCGTATGGTTATGGAGCGCGGTAATGGTTCTACAGAAGATATCACAGCACGTGTTTTAGATTTGGCATCACCAATCGGTAAAGGCCAACGTGGTTTGATTGTTGCTCCGCCGAAAGCGGGTAAAACAATGCTTCTGCAAAACATTGCTCAAAGCATCGCATACAACCACCCTGAGTGTGAGTTGATGGTACTTCTAATCGACGAACGTCCGGAAGAAGTGACAGAGATGCAGCGTCTAGTTAAAGGTGAAGTAGTAGCGTCAACATTCGATGAGCCAGCTTCTCGCCACGTACAAGTAGCAGAAATGGTAATCGAGAAAGCAAAACGTCTTGTTGAACACAAGAAAGACGTGGTTATCTTGCTTGACTCTATTACTCGTCTAGCTCGTGCATACAACACCGTAGTGCCTTCATCAGGTAAAGTACTAACTGGTGGTGTGGATGCAAACGCACTACACCGTCCTAAGCGTTTCTTCGGTGCAGCTCGTAACGTAGAAGAAGGCGGCAGCTTAACTATCATCGCAACAGCGCTAGTCGATACTGGCTCTAAAATGGATGAAGTTATCTACGAAGAGTTTAAGGGTACAGGTAACATGGAACTGCACTTGAACCGTAAGATTGCTGAAAAGCGTGTATTCCCTGCGATTGATTTCAACCGCAGTGGTACGCGTCGTGAAGAGCTACTAACGAAGACAGACGAACTACAGAAGATGTGGATTCTACGTAAGATTGTTCACCCAATGGGTGAAACTGACGCGATGGAGTTCCTAATCGATAAGCTAGCGATGACGAAGACCAACGACGAGTTCTTCGATGCAATGCGTCGTCAATAGTCTCAGATAAGTAATTCTGCGAAGGGCCACCGTATATCGGTGGCTTTTTTATTGCTTTCTCCCGATAGAAGCAGCAGAATGAAGAAAATGTTATCGGGAGGTTAACATGCAACAAGGAATGTTGTCGTCATTACTCCTGAGCTTGTCACTTATCACATTACCCGCAACGTTATCTGCGAAGGAAATGCAGGAAACCGTGGTAGAGCAGTGGCTTCAGGATACCCACATACAGACCAAAGTATCTGAATTGCTCGATTATGCAGTCAGAGACGAGGTCGACTCGCTTAAATTCGCTCTCGACCGACTTGCTTTCCCTCAACAAGAAGTCGTCCGTTTTCTTTTGCTCGAAAAGCTTGAGCAACAAGAAATCATCCTTACGCCAAGAATGGCCATTTTTGTCGAATCCCAAATCAGTATTACGCCAACCTATCAAGTGCTTGAGCGTGGTGATGGTTATGAGTTCAGCATACCCGCATTTAACTTTCCTGCGGTGGCAAGCCGTTTGATCAAACGCTGGAAGCAAGACCAAAGCACGTTGGAGTTTGTATTGGAAGCAGAGCGCCAAGAACTCAACCTTAAAGATTGGCTTACCGGTACATCGCAGCAAATACAAGCTCGAGAGGCATTGTTGATCCGCGAATTAGACAGCTTATCTCCAGATGCACTTGAGGCAATCACTAAACAGTTAACTCATGCAAACGTTACTAGCTGGTTACCTTCTACAGCCGTTGTCGTACGTTTAGCACAAGTGAGTCAAAATGAGGCGATGTATGATCTGCTGTGGCGAATGCGTGCTGATTACAACAGCCAAACTGAGCTTACAAGGTTAGCGGAAGTTGGTGATGCATTCTCTTTGCAGCAATTGATGAGCTCTACTGTTAATCCAACTTTAAAACCCTATGCAATTGAGCTTCTGACGAGATCCAATCCTCTTACTTCCGACGTAAAACAGTTTCTGATCGCTAAAATGGCGCTTTCTGAGGAAGCTACTTTAGTGGCCAGAGAGCTAGCGAAACAAGGGCATCAATCTTGGCTGGAAGAGTTAGTGTCAAACAATCGCCAAGTCAAAGCTCGGCAGATTGAAAAGTTCTTGGAATAACTGTTCCTGAATTAAGCGTTCTTCAAGGCTCGATTCTTGTCGCTGCGTAGCTCACATACCCACACAAAATAGGAGGATCTTAGCGTCCTCCTATTTGTTATACTGCGAATAATTTAATCAGCCAGCATGAAGGCCTATGAGTTTTAAGGATTTACGCGAATTTATCGACCACCTAGAACAGAAAGGTCGACTTAAACGCATCACTCACCCCGTCGATCCCGCTTACGAAATGACAGAAATAAGTGACCGCACCTTGCGTGCTGGTGGCCCGGCACTGTTGTTTGAGAATCCAATTGGCTACGACGTACCTGTTTTGACTAACCTATTTGGTACGCCAGAACGTGTCGCAATTGGCATGGGGCGCGAAGACGTTAAAGAATTAAGAGAAGTCGGTAAGCTGCTGGCTTATTTAAAAGAACCTGAGCCACCAAAAGGCTTTAAAGACGCCTTAGAAAAACTGCCAGTGTTCAAGCAAGTGTTGAACATGCCAGCCAAGCGTCTACGTAAAGCGCCGTGCCAAGACATTGTATGGCAAGGTGATGAAGTCGATTTGGATAAAATCCCAGTGATGAGCTGCTGGGCAGAAGACGTTGCGCCACTGCTTACGTGGGGTTTAACTGTGACTAAAGGTCCGAATAAGAAACGTCAGAACCTAGGTATTTATCGCCAACAGAAAATTGCCAAGAACAAAATTATCATGCGTTGGTTAGCTCACCGTGGTGGTGCGCTTGACCTGCGCGATTGGATGGAAACCAATCCAGGTAAACGTTTCCCAGTTTCGGTCGCGTTTGGTGCAGACCCAGCAACCATTCTTGGCGCAGTAACACCCGTACCAGATACGCTATCGGAATATGCATTTGCTGGTTTACTGCGCGGCAGCAAAACTGAAGTCGTGAAGTCAATCAGTAATGATTTGGAAGTGCCAGCGAGTGCGGAAATCGTTATGGAAGGTTATATCGACCCGAATGAGTTTGCCGATGAAGGCCCTTACGGTGACCACACCGGCTACTATAACGAAAAAGAAAAGCACCACGTATTTACCATTACGCACATTACTATGCGTAAGGACCCAATTTATCACAGTACCTACACCGGTCGTCCGCCAGATGAACCGGCTGTATTGGGTGTGGCATTAAACGAAGTGTTTGTGCCTATTTTGCAAAAGCAGTTCCCAGAGATTGAAGACTTCTATCTACCGCCGGAAGGGTGTTCGTACCGAATGGCAGTCGTCACCATGAAGAAGCAGTACCCAGGACATGCCAAGCGCGTAATGATGGGCGTGTGGTCTTTCTTACGTCAATTCATGTATACCAAGTTTGTTATTGTGTGCGATGAATCGGTAAACGCACGAGATTGGAATGATGTCGTGAAAGCCATGTCAGAGCATATGGATCCTGTGCGTGATACCTTGATGATAGATAACACGCCAATCGACTCGCTCGACTTTGCTTCACCAGTGGTTGGTCTTGGATCCAAGATGGGTTTAGATGCAACCATTAAGTGGGATGCCGAGCTGGCGACGCGAACCAAGGTCACTGAACGAGACAGTAAAGCGATTACCGAAGCAGAACTGAATGAGTTGAAACAGCAACGTCCTGAGATTGTTGATATCTACCTACCAGCCACAGCAAACAACCAATTTGCTGTTGTAACAATGAAGAAAGACCAAGCTGGTCAATCTCAAGCATTGATGGAATACCTGTGGGACTTCTTTGCTCGGTACACGGATAACAAATTCATTATTTTGTGCGACGATGACGTCAATGCACAAGATTGGAATGACATCATTTGGGCTGTGACAACTCGAATGGATCCAGACAGAGATACCACTCAAGTTCGTGGTAAGGCGGGTAGCTCATCTAAACTTGGGCTCGATGCGACCAATAAGTTTGAATCTGAAGCCACACGCGAATGGGGTACGCCTATCAAAAAAGATCCTAAACTTGTGGCTAAAGTCGATGAGATTTGGGACCAGTTAGGTATTCTATGAGTCATCAAGTCCACCTTCTACCAATGGACGTTACGTTCCAAGTAAAAGAAGGGGAGACAGTGTTGGAAGCTGCGCTCAACAACAATATTCGCTTCCCACACCGTTGCCAAGTTGGCGCTTGCGCCATGTGCATGTGTAAAAAGCTAACGGGCGAGGTGAGTTATCACCTCGAACCGATGCTAACCGAAAAAGAGCAACAGCAAGGCTGGATATTCCCTTGCCAAGCCTATACAGAAAGTAATTTAGTGCTTACTTTTGACGAGTAAGCGAGAGGAACACCATGACCATCCAATGTAAAGTAAAGTCTATTGAGCCGTTAGCTTGTAATACTTACCAAATCCTTCTTCACCCAGAATCACCAGTGCCTTTTAAAGCAGGTCAGTATCTAATGGTAGTGATGGGTGAAAAAGACAAACGCCCTTTCTCTATTGCAAGTAGCCCTTGCCGTCATGAAGGCGAACTGGAGTTGCACATCGGTGCGGCAGAGCAAAATGCTTACGCATTAGAAGTCGTTGAAGCAATGCAGTCGGCATTAGAAACAGATGGTCATATCGAAATTGATGCACCACATGGTGATGCTTGGGTTCAAGAAGAAAGCGAGCGCCCGCTATTATTGATTGCTGGTGGCACTGGCTTTAGTTACGTGCGTTCGATTTTGGATCACTGTGTTGCACAGAACAAAACCAACCCTATCTATTTATACTGGGGTGCACGAGACAACTGCCAGCTTTATGCTAAAGAAGAACTGGCCGAGATTGCCGATAAGTTTGCTAACGTTCACTTTGTTCCAGTAGTAGAAGAAGCACCTGCCGATTGGCAAGGTAAAGTTGGTAACGTGCTACAAGCGGTGAGTGAAGATTTCGAAAGCTTAGAAAACTACGATATCTATATTGCTGGCCGCTTTGAAATGGCTGGGGCAGCGCGTGAACAGTTCACCCAGAACAAGAAAGCGAAGAGTGAACGTATGTTCGCAGACGCGTACGCATTCATTTAAATACAGCTTTTGGGGCAGAAAAAGAGGGTTTTTTACCCTCTTTTTTGCTTTTTTGATGAAATAGTCATCGAACAGTTAGTTTTTTCCATTTTTTTTCAAAAAAGGGTTGCGAACGGATCTGAGTTCCCTATAATGCGCATCCACCGACACGGCAGACGCGATAAGGCTTCAGCAGGGTCGGAGAGGTGAAAAGCTTCTGAGAAAATAAATTGAAAAAAGTGTTTGACACTCTCAATTATCTCGCTAGAATGCACCTCCGCTTTGAGAGAAAAACTTCTCGCAAAGCAAGCTCTTTAACAATATAGACCTATCAATCTGTGTGGGCACT
>NZ_JAPHPY010000052.1:0-36535 GCF_026241575.1 Vibrio sp. Sgm 5 | reverse complement strand
CTCCGAATACATTAGCGCAAACCAACTCCGTTATTACTTAATTGTAGTTGCAATAACGGGGCGGACCATACATTTTTTATATGGAACAATCTGCCTGTTTATAGAAACGGTCGTAGTCAGGTAAGTGGTCTATTTTTACGTGCTGAACCTTCCATACTTGTTCCTTCATGAGAAACTGCAACGAAACCGTGACTGGCTGGTATACATCGCCAAAGCCGTTTACGGAAAGACACCCAACTCCTCCATCCTCACTATATGCTTCAAAGTAAGACAGCTCCGTAACCAAACTTGATGGGATGGATGACAAAAATGGAAATTGATGACCAAATTTTACTGGGTGAGATTTAATACTATTTAGCTCTTCAATCGATAGGTTTGGTCCTGCCATAGCTTCTACCACCTCGATATACTGCATCTTGTATAAATTATTGCGTATATCAAGGTAAGTATCGTGGAGTGGACTTGCTATGCACGGCGCTGAAACACTGAGTAAAACCGGAATAGGTAGAATTCTATTTATCATAACCAGCGAAACCCCAGCTTCACGGAGCGTTTGATCAATTTTACTCTTCTTAAATCTGTACTTACAAAGCCCCCACTCGCACTGCTCTAAAAGCTCTCGGACATTTACCTGCCCAGCAACACCAAAGGAAACAACACCAAAAAAAGAAACACTTCCACTGTATGTCAAAACACCATCACGAGTAGTTTTAAAAGTAACAGAAACTGCTTTTAATTTTATGCCCAGCTCTTCAACCATTTCTTTTGAAACTTCAAACTTAGTAAACCCAAGTTCACCAGATAAAGTTGCCTTACCAGACTCATCAACTGCTAACTTGAATCTTTGCCCTCCAGTAACTAGCTTGCTGGTAACGCCTTTATTGTGTTTGTAAGAAATCTCTACAAACTTCAGTAACTGTGCTTTTATTTCAACTTGCCTTGACATTATTTCCTCCCGAAATTGTTGAACATACTTCCGTATATTCAACTCAATCAAAAAACTACAATTCAAGCTGGAAGTACCTCAAATAAAAATGAAACTATCAAATCTATCAGACATAAAAAAACCGCTGATTGCTCAGCGGTTTTTGTTTTCGGTTCTCAATCTGCCTTATGGCATCTCGTCGAACTCTGCACCTTCTTTTTCTACTTGAGGTGGCATCAAGTGCTCTTTCTGGATACCCAGTTTTAGCGCTAGTGCTGATGCTACATAGATAGAAGAGTAAGTACCTACAGTGATACCTAGTAGAAGTGCGGTTGCGAAGCCGTGAATCATCGCACCACCTTGCATGAACAGTGCAATAACTACGAACAATGTCGTACCAGACGTAATCAATGTACGGCTCAATGTTTGAGTGATTGACGCATCCATGATGTCCGAAGGTTCGCCCTTACGCATCTTACGGAAGTTTTCACGAATCCGGTCGAATACAACGATGGTATCGTTGAGCGAGTAACCAACAACCGTAAGTAGCGCCGCTACGATGGTTAGGTCCACTTCAATTTGCATCAGTGAGAAGACACCCAGCGTGATAATGATATCGTGTGCCAGTGCCATTACCGCACCAGCCGCTAGACGCCATTCGAATCGCATTGATACGTAGATCAGGATACAGATCAGCGATACAAGAATCGCTAGACCACCCGCTTCCGTTAGCTCATCACCAACATTTGGACCTACAAACTCGATACGACGCATTTCTACGCTTTCACCCGTACCTTCTTTGATAGCACCAATGATTTGGTTACCTAGTGTTTCACCAGACATATCGTCACGAGGACGAAGACGAACCATTACATCACGAGCACTACCAAAGTTTTGTACTGTCGCATCGCCGAAGCCTTTTGAATCTAGTGCTGAACGAATCTCTTCAAGGTTTGCAGGTTGTTCAAAGCCCACCTCGATAAGCGTACCACCAGTAAAATCTAGGCCCCAGTTCAACCATTTGGTTGATAGCGTGAAGATAGAAGCTGCGATCATAACAATAGAGAATACGAACGCGACTTTCGACCAACGCATAAAGCCGATCGTGTTTTCTGCTTTTAGAATTTGAAACATATTAATTCCCAGCCTTAGATCGACAATTTATCAACGCGTTTGCCACCGTAAATCAGGTTCACGATACAACGTGTACCCACAATAGCGGTGAACATTGAAGTTAAGATACCGATAGATAGTGTTACCGCGAAACCTTTCACCGCGCCTGTACCTACTGCAAATAGAATGATTGCAGTGATAAGAGTTGTGATGTTCGCATCGGCGATAGTACTGAATGCGTTTGCGTAACCTTGGTGAATCGCTTGTTGTGGACTACGCCCATCTCGAAGTTCTTCACGGATACGCTCAAATATCAGTACGTTGGCATCGACTGCCATGCCGACCGTCAATACGATACCGGCAATACCCGGCAGCGTCATTGTCGCCCCCGGAATCATCGACATAACACCAATGATCAAAACCAAGTTCGCCATCAATGCAATATTGGCAATCAGACCAAAGCCACGGTAGTAAAGCAGCGTAAATAGCATTACGGCGACCATACCCCAGATACACGCTTGAATACCCATATCGATGTTTTGCTGACCCATTGATGGACCGATGGTTCGTTCTTCAACGATTGAGATAGGCGCAATTAGAGCACCAGCACGAAGTAGAAGTGCTAGGTTGTGAGCTTCAGCAGCAGAGTCGATACCGGTAATACGGAAGTTACGGCCAAGCGCAGACTGAATCGTTGCTTGGTTGATCACTTCTTCATGTTTATCCAGAATCACACGACCTTCTGGCGTACGACGACCACTATCTTTGTACTCTGCAAACACGGTTGCCATTAGCTTACCGATGTTCTTTTTAGAGAACGCAGACATCTTGTTACCACCTTCGCTGTCTAGCGAGATGTTAACCTGAGGACGACCGTATTCATCAACACTTGAACTTGCATCTGTGATGCTTTGGCCACCGAGAATTACGCGTTTCTTCAGAACAACAGGACGGCCATCGCGATCTTGCTTAATCTCGCTACCAGCTGGTGCTCGACCGTTTGCCGCAGCAGAAAGGTCAGCTTTGTCGTCGACTTCGCGGAATTCTAGTGTTGCCGTAGCACCTAGGATTTCTTTTGCTCGAGCGGTGTCTTGAACACCTGGCAATTCAACTACGATACGGCTAGCACCTTGACGTTGAACCAATGGCTCAGCAACACCAAGTTCATTTACACGGTTACGAAGAATCGTGATGTTTTGTTCTACTGCGTAGTTACGTATTTCTTGTAAACGTTGCTCGGTAAAGGTGGCAATCAACGCGTAACGACCATCAGAATCAGAATCGACAAAATTCATGTCTGGGTGATTCTTTTCTAACGTAGCTTTCGCTTCAGCTAGTTGCTCTTCATTACGTAGCAATACTTCCACGCCTTCTTTACCAGAAGGACGGATTGCGCGGTAGCGAATCTTAGCTTCACGAAGTTCACTACGGAAAGCTTCTTCTTGTTGACCAACCAGCTTTTCCATCGCCGCGTCCATATCCACTTCCATCAAGAAGTGAACACCACCTCGTAGGTCAAGACCTAGCTTAAGTGGTGACGCACCAATTGCTTCTAGCCAATCTGGCGTAGCTGGAGCAAGGTTGAGTGCAACAATTTTATCTTTGCCAAGCGCTTCACTGATGATATCGCGGGCACTGATTTGAGTGTCAGTGTCATTGAAACGAACAAGGATTGATCCATTCTCGAGAGCAATGGATTTATGAGAGAGATGCTCTTTATCAAGAGCTTTGGTGACAGCATCCAGCGTTGACATATCTACAGAGGCACCACGTGCCCCTGTAACTTGAATAGCCGGATCTTCACCGTAGATATTTGGAAGTGCGTACAACGCAGCGGTGATGATGGCAAAAAATACCATCAAGTACTTCCATAATGGGTAACGGTTTAGCACAGCGAGGATCCTTTAGCTGTTTTATAGAGACTTCAGCGTACCTTTTGGTAGCACTGCAGTTACGAAGTCTTTCTTGATTACAACTTCATTGTTTGCGTTAAGCTCAATTGAAATGTAGTCATTGTCTTCAGCGATTTTCGTGATTTTACCCACTAAACCACCGCTTGTTAGCACTTCATCGCCTTTGCCCATGGAAGACATCAGGTTTTTGTGCTCTTTTACACGCTTAGATTGTGGACGGTAGATCATGAAGTAGAAGATCACCGCGAACATGCCTAGCATGATTAGCATTTCAAAACCGCCGCCAGCTGGAGCGCCTTCTGCTGCTGCATGAGCTTGAGAAATAA
Source organism: Vibrio sp. Sgm 5 (assembly GCF_026241575.1). Lineage (NCBI taxonomy): Bacteria > Pseudomonadati > Pseudomonadota > Gammaproteobacteria > Vibrionales > Vibrionaceae > Vibrio > Vibrio sp. Sgm 5. The sequence goes on along the minus strand of NZ_JAPHPY010000052.1, from coordinate 32,258 downwards.
ACATTAAAACATCCTCATTATATTTTATTGATAATCCAACAAGTTGGGCTTTCGTAATTTAGATTCAAGTCTAAGAGTGAGTAATAGAGATCACCTTCTCAAAAATAACGTACGTTAGCCTACTTTATTAGCAAAAGCCTCTGGCGACATGCCAAAGGCTTTAATTCTTTTATGCTTTGCTTAGTGGTGGCACTTCGCGGTCACGACGAGCGTAAAACTCTTGAACAAACTCATCGAAACGGTCTTCATCAATCGCCGTGCGAATGCTTTCCATCAAACGCTGGTAGTAGCGCAAGTTATGGATAGTATTCAAACGCGCGCCTAGAATTTCATTACAACGCTCTAGGTGGTGAAGGTACGACTTGCTGTAGTTTTGACAAGTGTAACAGTCACAGTGCGGATCTAGCGGAGTTGTATCCGTTTTATGTTTCGCATTACGGATCTTGATCACACCACCAGTCACAAATAGGTGACCGTTTCGTGCATTACGCGTTGGCATTACACAGTCAAACATGTCGATACCGCGACGAACACCTTCAACCAAATCTTCCGGCTTACCTACGCCCATTAGGTAACGAGGCTTATCTTCTGGAAGCTGTGGACACGTGTGCTCAAGGATACGGTGCATGTCTTCTTTCGGTTCGCCTACTGCAAGACCACCAACTGCGTAACCATCAAAACCGATTTCAGTTAGACCTTTAACCGATACGTCACGTAGGTCTTCGTAAACACCACCTTGAACAATACCAAATAGGTTGTTCGGGTTTTCTAGCTTATCGAAGTGGTCACGTGAGCGTTGTGCCCAACGTAGTGACATTTCCATCGATTTTTTCGCTTCGTTGTGTGTCGCTGGGTATGGCGTACACTCGTCGAAGATCATGACGATGTCAGAACCTAGGTCTTTTTGGATTTCCATCGACTTTTCAGCGTCCATGAAAATCTTGTCGCCGTTTACAGGGCTGCGGAAGTGAACGCCTTTTTCGGTGATCTTACGCATTTTACCAAGGCTGAATACTTGGAAACCGCCTGAGTCAGTAAGAATAGGACCGTGCCAGTTCATGAAATCGTGCAGGTCACCATGCATTTTCATCACTTCTTGACCAGGACGTAGCCATAGGTGGAACGTGTTACCTAGCAGAATTTCTGCACCAGTGCCTTTTACTTCTTCCGGAGTCATGCCTTTAACCGTACCGTAAGTACCTACTGGCATGAATGCTGGAGTTTGAACAGTGCCACGTTCGAAGGTCAATTGACCACGACGCGCATTGCCGTTTTTCTTTTTAAGATCGAATGATAATTTCACGATGCCTCCGAGTGTCAGAGAAACAGTCTGACTATGTATCTTGGGGGTGTTCCCCACTTTAAGGAGCGGTCGCCTTCCTTGCGAGAGACAAAGCAGAAGTTCTACTCTGTTTCCTAGCGTACTGCTAGCACTCGTAAATCATTAGCTTTCTCCCCCTCCTAACCTCCCTCCTTTTACAAGAGAAGGGCTAGGGAGGGGTTAAAACATTATGCCGTTTTCTTCTTAATAAACATTGAGTCACCGTACGAGAAGAAACGGTATTGGTTATCCACAGCGTGCTTGTAAGCATTCATGGTGTTCTCGTAACCTGCGAATGCACTGACCAACATAATCAATGTTGACTCAGGCAAGTGGAAATTGGTGATCAAACAATCCACCAGCTGGTACTCGTAACCAGGGTAGATAAAGATTTCAGTATCACCAAAGAATGGCACCAATTCCGTGCCTTTCTTCAGAGCGTCTTGCGCTGCACTTTCAAGCGAACGAACTGACGTAGTACCTACGGCAACGATTCGGCCACCGCGTGCTTTAGCTGCATTAATCGCATCAACAACATCTTGCGGTACTTCAACGTATTCAGCGTGCATGTGATGATCGTTAATGTCGTCCACTTTCACTGGTTGGAACGTACCGGCACCAACATGAAGTGTTACGTAAGTAAACTCAGCGCCTTTCGCCTTGATCTTCTCAAGCAGAACATCATCAAAATGAAGGCCTGCCGTTGGTGCTGCAACCGCACCTGGCTTTTGGTTGTAAACCGTTTGGTAACGCTCTTTATCTGCGTCTTCATCTGGGCGGTCGATGTAAGGAGGAAGTGGCATGTGACCAATTTCTTCCAGAATGTCTAAAACCGTCTTATCAGACTCAAACTTCAGTTCAAAAAGAGCATCATGGCGAGCAACCATTTGCGCTGAATATTCATCGTTCTCGCCAACAATAATAGTCGAACCTGGCTTTGGTGATTTTGAACAACGAACGTGAGCCAGAATGCTCTTTTCGTCTAACATACGCTCTACCAACACTTCTAGTTTGCCGCCAGACTCTTTTCGACCAAACATACGCGCAGGGATAACGCGAGTATTATTGAAAACCACTAGATCACCAGCTTGAACTTGGTCCAACACATCAGTAAATGTGCCATCAATAAGTTCGCCAGTATTGCCATCCATTTGCAGCAGTCGGCTAGCGGTACGCTCTGGTTGAGGGTAGCGGGCGATAAGTTCATCTGGAAGGTCGAAATGGAAATCTGATACTTGCATGTTACTTGTCTTATATATTGGTCAAATCACGTCGAAAACGACGATAAAATTGCGACGAGTTTTTCGCAGCAGACTAGTATATGTTTACATGCTGCAATAGCAAGCAAATCCCCTTAGATTGACTGTAAAACCTTTCACTAGGAGTGTAATAAAACGTGAAAGTCTCAGGATTAGCGGCAATAAAAAAGCAGCGGAGTTCGCTGCTTATCTTTTCTATCTATTGCGGCCTGATTTTATACTTTACGTCGGCGCAACCATGTAAATGAGGCTAAAACACTCAGCCACCAAATTCCTAAGCTACCACCATCCTCTTCAGAGCCTCTAAAATCACAGTTGTTGGTCGCAATACCATCGTGACACTCTTCTTCTCCCCCATTGTCATCATTGGCCTCTTTAATAAAGTTGGGTTCAATGATGTAACTGTTTGGGGGGGCGTCAGCGGTAATGTAAGACTGTACCCAATCATGATATTGGCTCACTTTGGTGTAGAAACTTGGGATAGTAAGTGAACCACATGTCGGAAGAATAAGAGGAGCACCGCTTACAATGCCGATCTGCTTCCCCGTTGCGACATCGATGAGTGGACCACCACTGTCACCTTTACATGCAGAATTGCCATATTGGGTATTACTCTCTGAGTCCAGCACTTCATTCCGAGTTGGCAAAGTACATATTTTGGTTAAATTCTCACGTGAATCAATGATTCCCGGAAAGCTGCTGCCAATTTCTAAGCGCTCATAACATTTGTCGATGGGTAAAAAGGTGCTAATGGTGGTTTTAAGTGTATCTGAGGATTCAGACGCATCAGGTTGAGTAGTTCCCCAACCAAATACTTGCACGTTTTCCACACGCTGATTGGTTAGATAATTGTCGTTCCAATCTGCAGCCAGACGCGCCTCAATATTCTCCATCTCAGTTTTGTTTGCTAAGTCGGCAAATCTTGCATTCGCGACCGGACGAGTGAGATACAACAATGCGATATCAGAATCTAAACCCGTTTGAATGGGTTTGACGTTGCCGCTACTGTCGATGTCCGCTTTAGATATACGCGTGTAATCCGGATGCACTACCACATGTGAAACTGAATAGAAGTTATCAAGCCCTGCAGTATTTAGATCATACACATTGGCATTCACGGACAGTTCACCCGGAGGGGTCACATAATAGCTCGCTTCGTTGGTTCCCTGCCCCATCACCACACAGTGTGCCGCAGTTAATACCCATTGTTCCGTCAGCATGGTACCGCCACACAGCGGAAACTCTGCCATGTTACTTGCGCGTAAAGTCACACGATCAACCGGGTCGGTTTGCTCATCTCCTAACACAATCGCTTGAGCGGATTGCACACTGAATGCCGCCACTGCCAAAGCAATGAGCTTGTTGCATTTCGTTCGTTTCATTTAGGTTGTAATCTTCAATCTGGTAAGCCTGAGCATATCTTCTTCCACAGGCTTATCTTGGAAAATCAAGCAAGTAAAAATGTGCGATTCAACTCATTAGATTACATTCTGACCACATACCTTATCAGTGAAAAATGCAAACTGACTCGCATTGAGTTTTTCAACGGTAAACAGCAATAATTAACAAACCAATCAGTAGTAATTTCTTTGAACTATAGTGAAGGTGAGCATTTGCTCTTTGAACATTGATTGAGGTAAGTATGAAGATGTTAACTGTGGCGTTAAGTGCCGCCGTACTCGTGTTTTCTTCCGGTACACTCGCAAACTCTAACCACCAGAAGATCACCGCAATGCAACAAGCATGTGACTTAAAGCAGGTCCCTCGTTTATGTGCGGTCAACCTTCCTAATAAAAGCTATATCGGCCGATGTGTGGACGCGAAAGCTTATGGTCTTATCTGTGTGCATTTTAAGCAACGTTAAGAGTAACCAAAGCTAAGGTTTAAACTCCTTAGCTTTGGTTATTTATGATAGCGCTTACATCCTAACATCGCCCCAAATGAGTAGCTGGGATTATGGAAAACTCCAGTACATTCTCACATCTGATTGATCTCCATCTAATCGTTTTATTTTATTAGTGAAAAACGAGGCAGCTCCCAGATATACGGAAAAATATTCTCTATATTTAAAGGAAGGACAATGCCGCTGGAGGTCTCTATGATCAAGGTTGAAGACATGATGACTCGCAACCCTCATACCTTGCTGCGTGAGCACACATTACGTGACGCAAAAAGCATGATGGAAGCGCTTGATATTCGACATATTCCGGTTGTTGATGCCAATAAACACTTACAAGGCTTGGTGACTCAACGCGATATTCTTGCTGCACAAGAATCCTGTTTACACCCAGATGAGGCTGAACAATCTTTTACCCTCGACACCCCGCTTTATGAAATGATGCACACCAACATCATGACAGCAGAACCAAGAGCTGGATTAAAGCAAAGTGCTATCTATATGCAAAAACACAAAGTAGGCTGTTTGCCTGTGGTAACTAAAGGTCACTTAGTCGGAATTATCACCGACACAGACTTTGTTTCCATCGCAATCAACCTACTAGAGCTTCAGGAAGAAGTTGAACCTGAAGAGCTAGAAACAGAATAGTTTGAGCAGAGCTTATTGCACTCACAACAAATAAAAAGCAAAAAAAGAGCGGCTAATTCGCCGCTCAAGATGTCATTACTAACGTAGTAATTATAGACTCTATGCTTGTTAGAATTGGTCTTCTTCGGTAGACCCTGTCAGTGCTGTCACTGAAGATTGCCCGCCTTGGATAGTATTGGTCATTCTGTCAAAGTATCCCGTGCCAACCTCTTGTTGGTGCGCTACGAACGTATAGCCTTTTTCTGCCGCTTCAAACTCAGGACGCTGAACTTTCTCAACGTAATGACGCATGCCTTCGCCTTGTGCGTAAGCGTGTGCCAGTTCGAACATGTTGAACCACATGTTGTGAATACCTGCTAGCGTGATGAACTGGTACTTGTAGCCCATATTCGCCAGCTCTTGTTGGAACTTAGCAATGGTTTCTGCATCTAGGTTTTTCTCCCAGTTGAATGAAGGCGAACAGTTGTATGCCAATAATTGGTCTGGGTACTCGGCATGAATCGCTTCTGCAAACTTACGAGCTTCTTCTAAACATGGCGTTGCCGTCTCACACCAGATTAGATCCGCATATGGCGCGTAAGCTAGGCCACGAGAGATAGCTTGGTCGATACCTGCACGAACACGGTAGAAACCTTCTGGAGTGCGCTCTCCTTGAATAAAGTCTTTATCGTATGGGTCACAATCAGACGTTAGCAAGTCGGCTGCGTTTGCATCGGTACGCGCAATAACCAGTGTTGTTGTACCAGCAACATCCGCGGCTAGGCGAGCTGCTACCAGTTTTTGCACCGCTTCTTGAGTTGGAACCAATACTTTACCGCCCATGTGACCACATTTTTTCACTGATGCTAATTGGTCTTCAAAGTGAACACCTGCCGCACCTGCGTCGATCATCGATTTCATTAGCTCGTAAGCGTTAAGTACACCACCAAAGCCTGCTTCTGCATCCGCGACGATTGGTAGGAAGTAATCAATGCCGCCTTCATCTTCTGGCGATTTACCTGCTGTCCACTGGATTTGGTCTGCACGACGGAACGAATTATTGATGCGTTTAACGACCGAAGGAACAGAATCTACTGGATACAGAGATTGGTCTGGGTACATCGTAGACGCAGTATTGTTATCTGCCGCTACCTGCCAGCCAGATAGGTAAATCGCTTCGATACCTGCTTTCGCTTGCTGTACGGCTTGCCCCCCCGTTAGTGCACCAAGGCAGTTAACATAGCCTTTCTTTGAGCTACCGTTGACCAGTGACCAAAGTTTGTCAGCACCACGTTGTGCAATCGTGTTCGCAGGTACCATAGAACCACGCAGTGTTACTACTTCTTCCGCAGTGTAGGTGCGTTTTACGTTTTTCCAGCGTGGGTTGGTTGCCCAATCTTTTTCCAGAGCTTCAATTTGTTGGCGGCGAGTTAAGTTAGTCATTGGTCTATCCCTCTTATAATGTGCACTTGTGCATGTGCGTTGAGTTTTCCGTTCTCAGGCAGTACATCCTTATCTGCCTCGAATCTTTCACGTAGTCGTTAAACAAACACGTATTAGTTAAATAAACATGTATTAGTTAGATAAATTGAGTGTTTAAAATCTTTGGGTTAATCCAAGTAGTCATAACCTGGAATGGTTAAAAAGTTGGTCAGTTCATCGCTTGTGGTGAGCCTAGCCATCAAATCTGCCGCTTCTTCAAATCGACCAGCTTGGTAGCGCTGCTCGCCAATTTCTTGTTTCACGACTTCAATTTCTTCTTTCAGGTAGAGTTCGAACAGCTCTTTAGTGACCTTCAATCCATTGTCGAGCGACTTACCGTGTTGAATCCATTGCCAGATAGAAGCACGTGAGATTTCAGCCGTTGCTGCGTCTTCCATCAGTCCGTAAATCGGCACACAACCGTTGCCAGAAATCCAAGCTTCGATGTATTGCAGCGCAACGCGGATGTTATGGCGCATGCCCTCTTCTGAACGTTCACCTTCGCACGGTTCAAGCAGCTCTGCGGCGGTTATTGGTGCGTCTTCTGAGCGGTTCACATCCAATTGGTTGGTGCGCTGCCCCAGCGTGGCACTGAACACTTCCATTGCGGTGTCTGCCAACCCCGGGTGAGCAACCCAAGTTCCGTCGTGACCGTTGTTAGCTTCTAGCGATTTATCGTTGTGGATCTTATCCAGTACTTTTTGGTTTTCTTGTGGGTCTTTAGCCGGAATAAAAGCTGCCATGCCGCCCATCGCAAATGCGCCACGTTTATGACAAGTACGCACCAACAATCTTGAGTAAGCGTTGAGGAATGGCTTGTCCATGGTTACCACTTGGCGATCTGGTAGTACACGATCTGGGTGTTTTTTCAGTGTCTTAATGTAGCTAAAGATGTAATCCCAGCGACCACAGTTCAAACCAACGATGTGTTCTTTCAGTGAGAACAGAATCTCATCCATTTCGAATACGGCTGGTAAGGTTTCAATCAGTACAGTCGCTTTGATGGTGCCTGTATCCAAACCGAAATACTCTTCGGTGAAATGGAACACTTCGCTCCACCACTTCGCTTCATGATGCGATTGCAGTTTTGGAATGTAGAAGTAAGGACCGCTTCCCTTTTTCAGTAGCGCTTTATAGTTGTTGTAGAAGTACAGAGCGAAATCGAATAGCGCACCTGGAATGATCTGACCGTGCCACGTTACGTGTTTTTCTTCTAGATGCAGTCCGCGAACACGGCAGATCAACACCGCTGGGTCTTCTGCCAGCTGATAGTGCTTGCCATTGTCAGGATTGGTGTAGCTGATGGTGCCATTAACAGCATCGCGCAAGTTAATTTGACCATCCAGAACTTTACTCCACGCAGGGGACATCGAATCTTCGAAGTCTGCCATGAACACTTTTACATTCGCATTCAGTGCGTTAATCACCATTTTGCGATCAGTTGGTCCTGTAATCTCCACTCGGCGATCTTGCAGATCTTGCGGGATTCCGAGGATCTTCCAGCTTCCTTCACGAATGTCTTGTGTCTCTGGTAAAAAGTCTGGCAGTTCACCAGCGTCGATGCGTGCTTGCTTTCCTTCTCGTGCTTCCAGCAACTGTTCAACACGTCCGGCAAATTTTTCACACAGTAGAGATAAAAAGGTTTGGGCTTCAACAGGGAAAATTGCTTGATGTTCAGGAGCAACGACTCCATTCACCTCAAGCATGCCTTGGGTTTGCTTTAGTTGTTGTGTTTTTTGTTCTGTCTGAGCAAGCATAATCATTCATCCTTAACGTGCTTTATCCATCTTGGGCAGTCAGCCTAAAGCTACATTTGTAAGTTATGAACAACAAATTACATCCTTCGATTTGGTGTTCACTTCGCTTCGTTGTGTCTATACCTTGCGCAACCTGAATTGCTTTTTCAATCTAGACATAAGTCTTACAAGCCTTTAATTAAGCTAACCCAACAAAGGTTTAAGCGAAACCCCTCAAGTAAACAAAACGTTAAATTCAAAGTTTTATTCGGTATCAAACAAGCGTTTGATTTTTGAGTTCAATTTGTAAGTTATTACGTAATTAAATTACATTAAATTTACAGGTTATTTTTGAATTCAAACAAGCGTATGAATAGTGAGGCAGGAGAAAAACCCTTGTATTCACAAGGGCTAGGAAGAGGAAATTAAACGCGACTTAAACGCGTTACGCAGGCAGTTGTGTAAAATTAACATTGTGAAATTTCACTATTTTATGAAAGCTTCATGAAAGTTCATCTGTAAAATTTTACAAGTCAAAGTTCACGCACAGAATAAAATCCTAAAAAGCGCACTATTTCTAGTGCGCTTTTTGATATTAGATCGGGAGTAGCAGGCTAATACTAATCGCTAAAGCAGTTCAGAGACGACTTCTGCCAATTGATTGAAAGTGTTTGATCGTGACGAGCTTGGACGCCAAACCAAACCAATATCGCGATATGCTTGCTGACCTGGAGGGTCGATCACCACTAAGTTCTGGTTGTGTAGCAAACCATGATCAATCGCCATTTGCGGGATAAACGTGGTGCCCAGACCATTCGCCACCATTTGCACCAATGTATGAAGACTGGTTGCGGTGAATGGGTTGATCTTCTCTTTGTCCGTTAGCTTACATGCTGAAACCGCGTGCTCTGTAAGACAGTGCTCTTTCTCTAATAAGAAGACGGATTCATCTGGCAAGTCTGCATAACGGATCGGTACAGGTACGGAATCTGCTTGATTGGCGCTGATCACCATGCGAAACGGATCTTGACCGACTACACGACTTTCCATTCCTTCTATCTCTACAGGCAGAGCCAGAATCAATACGTCCAACTCACCGTGGCGAAGCGCTTGCAGCAAGTTAGTCGTGGTGTCTTCTCTTAATAGAAGATTTAATTGCGGGAAGCGGTAGTTCACCTCTTGAACAAGATCGCACAATAAGAAAGGTGCTATGGTCGGAATACAACCGACTTTAAGCTGCCCTTCCATATCATCGCCTTGGCATAAGCGACCCAGTTCAACAAGATCTTGCCCTTTGGCGAGCAATTCTCGACCTTGCTGCACCACCATTTCACCAGCTTGAGTGAAGACTAATGGGCTTTTTTTATCTTTCTTTTCGTAAAGTGGACAACCAATCAACTCTTCAAGGTTTTGGATGCCTTTACTTAAGGTGGATTGACTGACAAAACAACGCTCAGCAGCATCACTAAAATGTCGAGTTTCGTGCAGAGTGACCAAATAGTGTAACTGCTTCAAGCTAGGCCATTTATTCATAATTCTATTTGTATCTATTGCTGTTCCAGTGATCGAGATAATAGTTTTGGTGTTATCGCTTTTTTCGATGAACTCAATCTATTTATTTCGCTTTTTTCAATACTACAATCTGTACTATAGTTTGTCTCGCACAAACACGGACCAAACCTAAATAACTGAATGTAGGTTTGGAGCAAACAAAATTTTTAGGAGCAAAAAAATGGTACTAGTAGGTCGTCAAGCCCCTGACTTTACTGCAGCAGCTGTTCTAGGTAACGGTGAAATCGTTGAAAACTTCAACTTTGCAGAATTCACTAAAGGTAAGAAAGCAGTAGTATTCTTCTACCCACTAGATTTCACGTTCGTTTGCCCATCTGAACTAATCGCATTCGACAACCGTCTAGCTGATTTCCAAGCTAAAGGTGTTGAAGTAATCGGTGTTTCTATCGATTCTCAGTTCTCTCATAACGCATGGCGTAACACTGCTATCGAAGATGGCGGTATCGGTCAAGTTAAATACCCTCTAGTTGCTGACGTTAAGCACGAAATCTGTAAAGCGTACGATGTAGAGCACCCAGAAGCAGGCGTTGCTTTCCGTGGTTCTTTCCTAATCGACGAAGACGGTCTTGTACGTCACCAAGTAGTTAACGATCTACCTCTAGGTCGTAACATCGACGAAATGCTACGCATGGTTGATGCTCTTAACTTCCACCAGAAGCACGGCGAAGTATGTCCTGCACAATGGGAAGAAGGTAAAGCAGGTATGGACGCATCTCCAAAAGGTGTTGCAGCGTTCCTATCTGAGCACGCAGACGACCTAAGCAAGTAATAGACACTGCCGCCCAAGCTCAATGGGCGTGTTGGTTGGATGTATATATAAAGCAAAAAGCTATAGCGGGAAAACCGCAAACGCCAATCAGTCTAAGTAAAGTCTTAAAAAAGCCCAGAGTTTTGCTCTGGGCTTTCTTTTTATCTGTATTTTTGAAAAGCAAAAGAGGTAAACCGCGTGCAAAAAGTTTACCTCTATTTCCCTGCCTCTCTATAAAGATTCTCCTCTTTCGTCCTGCTAGTATTTGCTGTAATTACAATAATTCAGGACAACCTCATGAACACTCAATTAGAAGTCTGTATTGATAACATTGAATCTCTCCACAACGCGATTGCCGGTGGTGCAACCCGCATCGAGCTCTGCTCTTCACTTGCTTTGGGTGGCTTAACCCCAAGCTATGGCTTTATGCAGCAAGCCGCTAAATGCTCTACTATTCCGGTTTACGCGATGATTCGCCCTCGCCAAGGCGACTTCTTATACAGTGAGGAAGAAATCGAAATGATGCGTTGGGATATTGAAGCCGCTAAACAAGCAGGCTTGAATGGTGTCGTGCTCGGCGTGCTCACTCAAGACGGCGACATTCATATGCCGTACGCAACGGCACTGTGTGAATTTGCTCAAGCGCTTGGCTTAGGCGTGACTTTCCACCGTGCCTTTGACCAGTGTCGCGATGCTGAAAAAGCGTTAGAAGAAGTGATCAGCTTAGGCTGTGAACGCATTTTGACTTCGGGACTTGCGCCTTCAGCACCACAAGGGATCGATGTGCTCAGAGCTTTGGTTGAGCAAGCGCAGGGACGCATTGCGATCATGGCGGGCGCCGGTGTGAATGCAGACAATGTAGGCCAGATCGTGGAGCAAGCCAAAGTCACCGAAGTGCATTTATCTGGCAAGACAACTCGCCCTAGTCACATGACCTTTATGGCCGAGCAAAGCAAAATGGGCGCTGCCGATGTGAATGACTTTTCGATTCCAGTCACTAACACTGAAGCTATCGCGAACATGGTAACAGCTCTCAATTAAGCGCTTTCAAATCCCGTCTTTGGTTATTGAGTGCTAACATATTGATAAATAAGGACTGGAGGAAACATGACGAAACTGAAGAAAAAGGAATACGAAGAAGCACTAGAACATCTGCAAATTGAATTAGTTAAGCTCCAAGAGTGGGTCAAACACAAAGGGCTTAAAGTCGTGGTACTGTTTGAAGGGCGCGACGCCGCTGGCAAAGGTGGCACCATCAAACGCATCACTGAAAAACTCAACCCTCGAGTCTGCCGTATCGCAGCCCTTCCCGCCCCAACAGAAAAAGAAAAAACACAATGGTACTTCCAGCGCTATGTGGCACACCTGCCTGCTGCCGGAGAAATCGTGTTGTTTGACCGCAGTTGGTACAACCGTGCCGGTGTAGAGAAAGTCATGGGCTTTTGTACTCCCGACCAATATGAGGAATTCCTTCGTTCCTGCCCTGAATTCGAGCGCATGTTGCAACGCTCTGGCATCATCTTAATTAAGTACTGGTTTTCAGTCTCCGATGAAGAGCAAGAAAAGCGTTTCTTAGAACGTATCAATACCCCTATCAAACGTTGGAAGTTCAGCCCGATGGATTTGGAATCACGTAACCGCTGGGCAGAATATTCAGAAGCAAAAGATAAGATGTTTGCCTACACAGACACGAAAAACTGTCCTTGGTGGGTGGTCCCTTCTGATGATAAAAAGAAAGCTCGGCTGAACTGTATCAGTCATTTACTCAGCCAAGTCGAGTACGAAGAACTTGAGCATCCCGTTATCGAATTACCAGAGCTGAGTAAAGAAGGTTATGTTCGTGCCCCTATCGACGATCAAACCTTTGTCCCTGATAAATACTAGAGAGACACCATGGCGAAAGACTTGTTTCATACCCTTGATCTGAACTTACTCAAAACCTTTATGATTTTGATGCAAGAGCGAAACATGCGTAAAGCGTCACAACGTCTATTGGTCTCGCAGCCAGCAATCAGCCAAGCATTACAAAAACTGCGTCATCACTTTGATGACGAACTGTTTGTGAAAGTAAAAACAGGTCTTGAACCGACACCTTTCGCCGAATCTCTCGCCAACGATATTACGCCGCACCTCGATGGTTTAGCTGCCGCAGTTAATCGCTCCCATCAGTTTGATCCTATCGAAGTGGACAACAAAATACGTATTGCGCTTGCGCCAATTACAATGACTTGCTTGCCCGGTTTCCTCTTCGAACAAATTAGAATATTAGCTCCTAACGCCCAACTTGAACTGGTCGGTTGGTCAAACAGTACTGTGGATGAGATCTTAAAGGGTGAAACCCTGATGGGCGTAAACTACGAATTACTTCTAACCAACAAAGAGATCTACACGCCGAAGCTACTGGATTTGAAAGGGCGTATTTTTGTCCGCGAAGATCACCCAATCACCAAACCTCATGTTGAACCACATGATCTTGGCGGTTACCCAATTGCTTCTTTAATTTCTCCAGGGTGGAACGACAAATTTAGCTATGCATCTGAACTTCTAACCGAAATGGGCGTTGAACACAGCATTGGATTTCGCTCAGAAATGGTCTCTGCAATACTTGATGTCGTCAAACACACCGACATGTATTTACCTCACTCCAATTTACTTCCGGTTGAGCAATTTCCGGGATTAAGAGCCGTTGACGTCACGATTGATGGTCAACCACAAATGAAGTCTGTACATTGCCACATGCACGTCCGAAACCGGAATAACCCTTTAGTAAAATGGTTAACAGAGCTTATTCAACAAGGCCTAAAGTTACAGGCTGATAAGATTTGATTATCACCGAGATAATGATAGCCATTTAGTCATAAATCATACTTCTCAATAAGATAGCCCTGCTTTAAGGGAAATAACAAAAAGCGATTGCTTACAGTAAGGATGCTGTCCCTCGTTTACTTATTGAGAGTTCAGACATGTCTAAAAAAATTGTAAAGCTTACCGCTGCTTACACCCTTCTTGCATCTTTCAGCTCAATTGCAGCTGTTATCCCAGATCCAGGCATTCCAACCAACCCAATTCAAGGTGTGCCAGAGCAACCTCTTCTACCAGAAGTTGATAACGGTGTTCCTGGTGTGCCAGATCGTCCACGCCCAGATTTACCGCCAACACCACCAATTGAAGCGGCGCCTGAACATCCAACGCTTCCAGAAGTAGATAATGGCGTTCCTCATGTTCCGGATCGCCCAACGCCACAGCTGCCATCAAACCCTATCGAAAATAATCCAACGGATGACCGTCTAAACCACTTAGAAGGCTTGGCTGCAGAATACAACTACCGCTTAAACCAGCAAGCAGAACAAATGGACGGAATCCGAGCAAGCTTACACGCTGTCACTAATGCTCGACCTTACGCGACAAGTGGTGAACTGGCTATCGGTGCAGGTGTTGGCTTCTCAGGTAGCAAAGAAGCGGTCGCGGTTGGCGGTGCTTACGGTCTAACAGACCAAGTTAGTTTATCAGGCACCTTCCACTACGAATCATCGGGTAAGTACTCCTCCTCTGACGTTGCTGGCGGCGTTGGTGTCCAAATTAGCTTTAGATAAAAACTGCACTCAATAAGTCCATAGCCAAGGAAGGCTTTTATTTAGGTAACTCTATGAAACGCAAATTCTTTCTCGCTGCCCTTATTCTCGCTCCTATTAGCGTCCAAGCTTCAGGTATTTATGTCTCTCCAGAAGTTAAGATTGGCTCATTTCGAGGGGCAGGTATCCAACTGGGGGCAACTGATATTGCGGGCTTTGATGCGCTGTATTTTGATTACTCTCAGATTACTTATAAGAGCGGTAATTATGATGAAATCATTGACGCCTACCGTATTGGCTTTCAACACTTATTTGGTCATCAACCACAGATGGGATTTCAAGCGAGCTTAGGATTAGCGCAGTACGATGGAACGTATCGCAATGAACGAAGAGATGCGAACGGATTGAGTATTGGTGGCGCTTACGTATATCAAGTTAACCCAATATTGTCGGTAAGAGCAGGGGCGGATTTAGACGTTTTCATGAACGATAAAACCCACACCTTTACTGATACGGCAATTAACTTTTCTCTGGGCTTTGGTCTGCGCCTTTAAGACTTACTTCAGTACGTCATCGATGCTTTGATCACCAAGGTGACGTACGTCTTTGCCTTTCACGAAATAAATGATGTATTCACAGATGTTTTGACAACGATCGCCCACACGCTCAATGGCACGTGCCGACCACATCACTTGCAGGATATGCGGAATATTTTTCGGGTCTTCCATCATGTATGTCATCAACTGACGAATCACCGCTTCGTATTCCGCATCCAACTTATCATCGAGCTTATGCACTTCTGCTGCGGCTTCTACGTCCATACGCGCAAATGCATCTAACACTTGGTGTAGCATCTGGATCGCTTGACGACATAGTGGCTCTAACGAGACTTGGAATTGACGCTCTTGCGATGATGGGCTTTCAATTGCGACATAAGCAATGCGCGTCGCAACATCACCAATACGCTCAAGATCGGTGATGGTCTTAATAATCGCCATGATCAAACGTAAGTCTTTTGCAGTTGGCTGACGCTTGGCAATGATACGGGTACAAGCATCATCAATAGACACTTCCATCGCGTTCACTTTATGATCATCACGCACAACTTTACGCGCCAGTTCGATATCTTCCTTATGCAAGGCTTGAATAGCATACGAGAGTTGCTGCTCTACCAAGCCGCCCATGGTAAGTACATGGGTACGAATCGATTCTAGCTCTACGTTAAATTGTCCTGAGATGTGACGTCCAAAGTGCATGGCTTTCCTTTAATCCTTAAGAGATCGTAACTTAACCGTAACGACCGGTGATGTAATCTTCGGTTTGTTTCTTCATTGGAGAAGTGAAGATCGAATCCGCATCCGAGTATTCAATCAACTTACCCATATGGATAAATGCAGTGTGATCACTGACACGCGCTGCTTGTTGCATGTTATGGGTAACGATAACCACAGTATATTGAGTCTTGAGCTCATTGATAAGCTCTTCAATAGTTAAAGTTGATATTGGGTCCAATGCCGATGTCGGTTCATCCAATAATAGAACTTCAGGTTCGATAGCGACGGCACGAGCAATCACCAAACGCTGTTGTTGGCCGCCAGAAAGTCCAAATGCGTTTTCATGCAGACGGTCTTTTACTTCGTCCCATAATGCCGCAGAGCGTAGTGAACGCTCGACCGCATCATCCAACATGCGACTGTTCTTCACACCTTGCAGACGAAGGCCATAAACCACGTTTTCGTAAATCGACTTAGGGAATGGGTTTGGGCGCTGGAATACCATGCCAACTCGGCGACGCAGCGTGGCGACATCCACACTTGGGTTGTAGACGTTCTTACCATGCAGACGTACTTTACCCGTCACTTTACAACCTTCAACTAAGTCGTTCATTCGGTTGATACAGCGCAGCAGTGTGGATTTTCCACAACCTGACGGGCCGATGAACGCCGTTACGCGCCCTTTCGGAATACGCATGGAGATATCATGTAGCGCCTGAGCCTGACCATAGAAAAGATTAAGGTTCTCAATCGAGATAGCCGTTTGTTCATCCGTCAGGTTATGCACATCCAATGGTGGCTCGTAACCCAATGTATTATCAAAGTTAAACATGCTTAATCTTGTCCTAAAGTTCTGTATTTCTCTCGCAGATTATTACGAATGCTGATTGCTGTTAAGTTTAGTCCGACAATAACCGTCACGAGTAAGAAAGAAGTCGCGTAAACCAGCGGACGCGCAGCTTCGATATTCGAAGTCTGGAAGCCAACATCGTAAATGTGGAAGCCTAGGTGCATAAACTTTCTGTCCAAGTGCACATAAGGGAATTGCCCATCCACTGGCAAGCTAGAAGCTAACTTCACAACGCCTACCAGCATCAATGGCGCCACTTCCCCCGCAGCTCGGGCAATTGCGAGAATTAAACCTGTAATGATCGCAGGGGTTGCCATAGGCAATACCACACGCCACAACGTTTCGAACTGCGTTGCGCCCAACGCCAACGAACCATGACGAACAGAGCTAGGAATACGGGTTAAGCCCTCTTCCGTGGTGACAATCACCACCGGTAACGTCAAGACAGCCAGAGTCAGTGCTGACCACAATAAGCCAGGCGTGCCAAAGGTTGGAGCAGGTAATCGCTCGGCGTAAAACAGGTTATCGATAGAGGCGCCAATAGTGTAAACAAAAAAGCCTAAACCAAACACGCCGTAAACGATCGAAGGAACACCAGCAAGATTAATAACTGCAATACGAATCACGCGAGTAAGAGCATTGTTCTTGGCATACTCATGTAAGTAAATCGCCGCAACTACGCCCAATGGCATCACGATGATAGACATGATGATAACCAAGAAAACCGTACCGAAAATTGCCGGAAAAACACCACCTTCAGAGTTCGATTCGCGAGGGTCTTCGGATAAGAACTTCCAAACCTGTTTCCCCCAATGGGCAACCTTCTCAGGCAATGACATTTGGTTTGGATACCAGTAGTCCAAAATATCTTCTAACGGAATCGCAACCTGAGTTCCAGTCATGTCTTCGACAATGAGAGAATAATCAGAGAAGCCTAAACGTAACCCATCAAGCTGAGTATCTAGCTTCGCGAGTTCCGCTTCAATTTCGGCTTTTCGTTGGCTATTGTTCACCAAAAACTCGTCCGTGATGGTGTCGTTGAGCTCGTGCTTGCGTTTATCTAAGCGAAGCTGCTCTAACTGCCACCCCAAGTCTTTTACTTGATCATCCACCAACATATCAATTTCATGATGTAAGGTTTCTGCATCATCGAGCTTCTGATCCAAAAGCGTTTGGATGTTGTTTTCGTAGCGTTTTTTCCCGTCTTGGAAGGCTACAAATTTACCGAAGAAGTAGCCACCACTGCTGCGTTCGATCACCGCCCATTCACTCGGCGTCGTCGGATCATCCAACTGTATTTTCAGCACAGAAATAAAATCTGATGGATACAATTCACGGTTAGCAATTTTGATGTTTAAGCGCGTCGCGAATTCTTCATCATCCTCGAGTTTATTCGCCGCATCTTCTGGTAGGTAACTTCTTGGTACAAAACTGCGCTCGTAAACTTGACCAACAAGAGTCGAGTTTTCATGCAACACTTCGCCCTGCACAGGAGTCAGCGCAGCAACATTCCATTGATAAAGTGGCGCGGGCCAGAAGTATGTGAGTCCCTTCCAACCAATCAACAGCAATAAACCAAGGACAGAAAGCAAGCTGATGCTTACCGCTCCCCCAGTTAACCATATCCAAGGTGCGCCAGAACGAATCCAATTTAACACGCTATTACTCGCTCTTTCATTAACTGATTACAACGCACGATATTTATCTCTCAGCCTTTGACGAACCCATTCCGCCAATGCATTCACCGCAAAGGTGAAGACAAACAAAATTAATGCTGATAGGAACAATAATCGGTAGTGAGAACTGCCCACTTCCGACTCTGGCAATTCAACCGCAATGGTTGCAGACAAGCTACGTAAGCCTTCTAGCACGTTCCAATCCATTAATGGTGTATTGCCCGTCGCCATTAACACAATCATGGTTTCCCCCACAGCGCGACCAAGCCCCATCATGATTGCCGAGAAAATCCCCGGACTGGCTGTCAGCAGGACGACATAAATCAAGGTTTGCCATGGCGTGGCTCCCAGAGCTAATGAGCCATCCGATAGGTGCTTCGGCACTGAGAAAATTGCATCTTCTGCAATGGTAAAAATCGTAGGGATAACCGCAAAGCCCATCGCTAAACCAACCACCAGCGCGTTGCGTTGGTCAAAGCCAATACCATGATCAGTCAGGAACAAACGCATGTCACCACCAAAGAAGGCTTGCTCAAGCATTGGCGATACCCACACACCTAAACCAATCAACAGTAAAATCAAAGGCATTAACACCAAAGCATGCCATCCGTTTGGCAGGCGGTTACGTATTGGTTGTGGGATCAGCGCCCATAGTCCGCCCATCACCATGGTGCTCAGAGGCAAAACAAACAGCATCACCACAACGGTAATCAGGTGGTCTTCCACAATCGGAGCGAACCAAAGCCCGGCAAGGAAACCAATGATAACCGTCGGCAAAGCTTCCATTAACTCAATTGAAGGCTTTACCACACGACGCATTCGAGGCGACATAAAATAAGCCGTATAAATCGCTCCTAGTACCGCCAAAGGTACCGAGAATAACATCGCGAACATCGCCGCTTTAATGGTCCCAAACGCAATAGGAACCAAGCTGAATTTCGCTTCGAAATCATCACTGGCCGAGGTCGATTGCCATACAAACTCTGGCTCAGGGTAACCTTCATACCACACTTTTTGCCATAAAGATGACAACGATACTTCTGGGTATGGGTTATCAACGAACGCCACATTTAACTCGTCATTTTGCCAAGTAATTAGATAACGCTCGTTATTCGACATTCCCGCCATCACAGGTGCCTGCTTGTATGCACGCTTAAACAGCACCAGTTTCTCGCTGGTGGTGTAATGGCTCTGCAACGTACCGTTAGTGTAGAAGCTGTAAAAACCTTTACGGTGGGAATCCGGCAACAAGTACTTAAGCTCCGATGCCAACTTGAATTCACGAATGTGCGTCAAGGTGCGTTGATCACCTTGTAGGGTATCAAACCATTGAGAAACGTGACCATCGTTATGAGTAACCAAGATGGAATAAGCGCCAGCTAATAAGTCAATGGTTCTCACCGAATGTTTAGTATCACCTTGAGTAAGATCGATGACCTCACGCACAGAGAACTTACCTTCTCCTTTCACTAACACAATCAGCTCGGAGCCATTACGCAGGTACAAGTTCTTTCCGTCAGGTGTTAGTAACATTTGATCGGGCGAATCAAAACCTGATGAAAAAGTGTAATCAATGGTGATCGGTGGTGCGTCTAATAGCTGTGGCTCTTGCCAGCGAGCTTTAAGCACTCCTGTCTGAGTCTGCCATACTAACGTTGGGGTTTGGGTAGAAGCACTAAAAGTAAACTGTGTTACCGGATCGCTTGCATTTGTTAGCTGCATATCCATGCCAGAATGAAAAGGAATGACCTCCGGTGGACGGGTATTTTCTCTTAGTGTCGCATTAAATTCGGGCTTAAAAAGGTGAGCGAAACCATTTTCATCAACTAATCCATACCAACCTAAACCAGGGGCAGATTGAGCAAACGCAACAGGGTTACGAGCCATTTTCTGTGTGTATAAAGCTGGCTTACTCGGGTGATCCAGCGATAAGAAACGAACCTCCCCCGACTGGGTTAACACCAGTCCAATTTGAGAATAGTCATCGACTGAAATTGCAAGAGGTTTCCCACTTTGGGTTGCTCTAGAGGCATAATTGGTTTCGATCTCTGCATCAGAAAACAGAGGGATGATCACCATTGCAAGGTAAACGAAGATCAAAACAAGGGCAGCTAACACGCCTACACCACCGGATGTCACTGCAAATCGAACTAAACGATCTTTGATCAATCGCTTCTTATCTTTTTCCTGCAATGAAAACTCGGCTTGTGCCATTGATCTCTCTACCCTTTTTGACTTAGTACTAGAATATGTCGTTAAGATGACAATTATATTACAGATCACATTAAACGACTGAAAAGAATACAACTCTTATGCATGCCGTAGTATGAAATAAATCTGTAATGAAAAACTCATAATGTTCACACTCCTCTTTTATCCCTCGATGAGTGCGGATTCACTCTTTTTTAGGCTAGGTAAGGTTATGAGCGCAGAAAAACTCTATATAGAAAAAGAACTTAGTTGGTTATCTTTCAACGAACGAGTACTACAAGAAGCTGCCGACAAAACCGTCCCTCTCATTGAACGAATTCGATTTCTCGGGATATTTTCCAATAACTTAGATGAATTCTATAAAGTACGCTTTGCGGATGTAAAACGTCGGATCTTGATCAGCCAAGAACGCGGTGGAAGCGACAACTCTAAGCACTTGTTAACAAAGATGCAAACCAAAGCGTTGAAGCTAAACGAACAATTCGATGAATTATACAGTGAATTAATACGTGAAATGGCACGACGTCGGATTTTTTTAGTTAATGAGCACCAATTAGATGACACACAAAAACGTTGGGTAACCAAGTATTTTCGTAAAGAAGTCATGCCGCACATTACCCCTCTTCTTATTAAAGAAGATATTGATGTTCTGCAGTTTCTTAAAGACGAATACGCTTACATTACGGTCGATCTGCAAAAAGGCGATCAATCCCAATACGCTTTAATTGAGATCCCAACCGATCACTTACCTCGCTTTGTTATGTTGCCTGAAAAAAAAGGCAAGCGACGTAAAACGATCATTTTACTCGACAATATTATTCGCTATTGCCTTGATGAACTTTTTAAAGGCTTTTTCGAATACGATGCTCTTAACGGCTATGCGATGAAAATGACCCGTGATGCTGAGTACGACTTGCGTTACGAGGTTGAGTTTAGCCTGCTTGAACAAATGTCTGAAGGGGTGAATCAACGTCTTACCGCCTTACCTGTACGCTTTGTATATGAGCGAGATATGCCGCAAAAGATGCTCGATTTTTTATGCAAAAAACTACAGATTTCTAATTACGACAACCTCATCCCTGGTGGGCGCTATCATAATTTCAAAGACTTTATTGGTTTTCCTAACGTTGGCCGAGATTATTTAGAAAACAAACCGATGCCGCCAATGAAGTGTGCAGACTTTGAGGGCTATGCAAACAGTTTTGAAGCCATCAAAGCCAACGATATACTGCTGCACTACCCTTATCATACCTTTGATCATATTTCGGAATTGGTTCGACAAGCCTCGTTCGATCCTAAAGTCCTAAGCATCAAGATCAACATCTACCGCGTCGCCAAAGACTCGCGTTTGATGAACTCGTTGATCGATGCTGTACATAATGGCAAGGGAGTCACCGTTGTTGTGGAGCTGCAAGCTCGCTTCGATGAAGAAGCGAATATCGAGTGGTCCAAAATACTAACGGAGGCTGGTGTACATGTCGTCTTCGGCGCACCTGGTCTTAAGATTCACTCCAAGTTACTGCTAATAAGCCGTCGTGAAGACGGAGAGATTGTTCGCTACGCTCACATTGGTACTGGGAACTTTCACGAGAAAACAGCACAAGTGTACACGGACCTTACCTTGCTGACCGCCGATCAAGAACTCACCGATGAGGTACGAAATGTATTTGGCTATATCGAAAATCCATACCGTCCGGTGAAGTTCAATCATTTGATTGTCTCTCCACGAAACTCACGAACACAATTATATCGCTTAATTGACAACGAAATTGCCAATGCCAAATCAGGAAAAAAAGCAGCACTGACCATCAAGGTCAATAACCTCGTCGATAAAGGCATCGTCAATAAACTCTACGGCGCGAGTAATGCTGGAGTAAAAATCAAGATGATCATTCGTGGTATGTGCTCATTGGTCCCAGGCATTGAAGGGGTGAGCGAGAACATTCAGATCATCAGTATCGTCGATCGCTTCCTAGAGCATCCTCGCGTTGTAATTACTCACAATGACGGCGAACCACAGGTGTACATCTCCTCAGCGGACTGGATGACTCGAAATATCGATCATCGAATTGAAGTTGCAGCCCCCGTCCGTGATCCACGTTTGAAACAGAGGATTATTGATATAACTAACATTCACTTTACCGATACAGTAAAAGCTCGCCTGATAGATAAAGAGATGAGTAACAGCTACGTACCGCGAGGTAATCGTAAAAAAGTTCGCTCACAAGTTGCCATCTACGACTATCTTAAAAATATAGAGAAGCAAATAAGAAAACAAAAAACCGATGCCTCAAATACTTGAACAAGATGTACGCCATATCGCTGCAATTGACCTCGGGTCAAACAGTTTCCATATGGTGGTAGCGAAAGTTGTCGGTAGTGATCTTCAACTTGTCAGTCGCCATAAACAACGCGTACGGTTAGCTGCCGGACTCGATTCAGAGCTCAATCTTAGCCATGCAGCAATGGAACGAGGTCTTGAGTGCCTCGCGATGTTCGCCGAACGCTTGCAAGGCTTTGAAGCTTCAAACGTAAGAATTGCAGCCACTCACACTTTAAGGCGTGCTAACAACGCCCATCTCTTTATCCAACGAGCCAAAGAGGTGCTGCCTTTTCCAATTGAAATTATTCCGGGCGAAGAAGAAGCTCGCCTCATCTATCTCGGCGTCGCACATACTCAAGCGGAATCTAACTCCAAACTGGTCGTTGACATCGGTGGCGGCAGTACTGAGATGATCATTGGTCAAGAGTTTGACCCAGAGCTTCTGAACAGCAAGCAAATGGGTTGTGTAAGCTTTACCGAGCAGTTCTTCAATAACGGCAAACTGTCGCGGAAGAACTTCAGCAAAGCGATTCTCGCCGCAGAGCAACGCATGGAGTCCATTGCTGCAAAATACCGCAAGAAAGGCTGGGATATTGCCCTCGGCTCTTCAGGTACTATTAAAGCGATTCGCGAAGTCTTGATTGGATTGGGTCATGAAGATGGGCTGATCACCAACAAGCGTTTGGGTAAGCTCATCGACACATTGTGCGAATTTGAGTCCATTGATGATATCGAGCTTGTTGGTCTGACCGATGAACGCAAGCCAGTCTTTGCCGCTGGTGTAGCCATTTTGTCTGCCATCTTCCAATCACTAAAAATCAACCAGATGTTCTTCTCGGATGGCGCATTACGTGAAGGTCTGCTTTACGAGATGGAAGAACGCTTCGCCCGTTCTGATATTCGTATGCGCACCACAGAAAATCTAGCAAAACAACATCGCGTTGATATCGAACACGCAGCGCGCGTAAAAGGTCATGCAAGAGAGATGCTGTGCAATGTTCGTTCTGAACTTGATATCAAGAAGAAGAGTGAGCTGTTTGATTTACTAGAATGGGCTGCTTTGCTGCATGAAGTCGGCTTGAGCATCAGTCTGCGCGGTTTTCATCGTCACTCATTCTACATTCTGCTGCACTCCAACTTACCCGGCTTTAACCGCGAACAGCAATTGGTATTGGCGACTTTAGCTCGCTTCCAACGTAAATCCCTTAAGTTGAATGAGTTCCCAGAGTTCAATCTCTACAAAGAGAGTGACATCATCAACTTAATTAAGATTCTGCGTCTAGCGATTGTGGTCAACGGTCAACGCAATGATGATCCGCTGCCTGAGCTGACACTATCGATACAAGAAGATAAGTGGGTACTTACCTGCGTAGAAGAAGATTGGTTGGAGAACAACAAGCTGCTCGATGCAGATTTGCAGGAAGAACAGCAACGCTGGGAAAGCGCAGGATGGGCATTGAACTTCTAACCACGAACTCAATGAGATAAAGAAAAAGGTCGGCTTATAAACCGACCTTTTTTAATTCCTCTGCAGCGAAATCGGCAGTAATCGGAACATAACCATCTTTCGCAACCAGCGCTTGCCCTTGGGCAGAGAACATAAAGCGAATGAACTCAGCTTCAATTGGGCTTAGCGGGTAATCAGGATGTTTATTCACGTATACATAGAGGTAACGTGATAGTGGGTACTTACCTGAGATGATATTTTCACGCACAGGGCTAACGTAATCTGTGCCTGTTTTCGCAATTGGGACTAAACGAACACCCGCCACGCGATAGCCTACGCCTGAATAACCTACACCACTAATCGTAGATGCAACAGACTGCACCACTGATGCAGATCCCGGTTGCTCGTTCACACGAGTTTTAAAATCACCGCCACACAAGGCATTGCTTTTAAAATAACCGTACGTACCCGATACTGAGTTACGACCAAACAGTTGCAAGTTACGTTTCGCCCACTCGGCTTTGATGCCTAACTCACGCCAGTTGGTGATGAACTCACTTTCGCCACAGCGTAAAGTCGCGGAGAACATCGCATCCAGCTGATGGAAATTAAGCCCTTTGATCGGGTTATCTTGATGTACAAAAATACCAATCGCATCAATCGCAACACGAAGTGCCGTTGGCTTGTAACCATGCACCCGCTCAAATGCTTCGATCTCACGCATACGCATTGAGCGACTCATTGGACCGAATTGAGCAGTTTGTTCTGTTAACGCCGGCGGCGCAGTCGATGAGCCAGAAGCTTGCACCTGAGCATTAATATTCGGGTAGATAGATTTAAACTCTTCCACCCAAAGCGTGGTCATGCCCGCTAGCGTATCCGAGCCGACAGACAATAAGTTGCCCGCTATACCAGTCGTCTTTTGATAATTCGGCAGCGGTTTATCTTGTGCAACAGCCACGCAGGAAAGCATCAACGTGGCGAGAGTGATTTTCTTGATAGCTTTGGATACAACACTCATTACTTCACCACCAAACGACTTGGTAGGATGAAGGAGAACTTACTGCCGACACCAACTTCACTGTAGATTTCGAGGTGAGAGTCATGGTGGCTCAATGCGTGCTTCACGATGGCCAAACCGAGACCACTGCCCCCCGTATCACGAGAGCGTGCTTTATCCACGCGATAGAAACGTTCGGTCAATCGATGTAAGTGTTGTGGCTCAATACCATCACCGCTGTCTTCAACCTCTAGACAAGCACCTTGTGCGGTTTGATACCAACGGACATTAACGTGAGCACCTGGAGGGGTGTACTTCACCGCGTTGTAAACCAAGTTGGAGATAGCACTGCGTAACTGGTCATCATCACCAAGGACACGTAAGCTAGAATCAACATCGAAAGTCAACTGGTGCTGATCATCACCACTCAAACTGACCGCTTCTTTCTCAAGCACTTCTAACATACTTGGTACGTTCACAACGTCTTCTAGCTCATGCATTGGCGCCGCTTCGATCTTAGACAGCGTTAATAACTGGTTCACCAAACTGTTCATTCGGTTTAGCTGCTCGGTCATTACACCATGTGCTTTACTCCACATTGGACCAACGATCATGTCTGGATCTTCCGTCATCTCTAAATAGCCTTGCAGTACCGTCATAGGGGTACGCAGTTCATGAGATACGTTAGCGAAAAAGTTACGGCGCATACCTTCAAGCTGTTTAAGCTGGCTCACATCACGTACCACCATCAAATGTTCGCCTTCGGTGTAAGGCACGATACGCAATTCCAACATACGTTCGACGTTGAGCGGCGAGCGCATTTCTAGCGGCTCAGAGAAATCTTGCTTGTTGATGTACTTGATAAAATCAGGAGTACGGATGAGATTAGAAATAGGCTGTCCAGAATCTTCTGGCCAGTGGAATCCTAAAAGGTGCTGAGCAAGCTTGTTACACCACACAATATTGCCTTCAGCACGAAAAACCACTACCGCATCCGGTAGCGATTCAGCACCATTACGGAAACGGCGAATTAAATTGGTGAGCTCTTTACGTTTTCGACGCTGACGTTGTTGTAAGCGGTATAAACCGTTAAACAAAGATTCCCAGTTACCACTACCTGATGGTGGGGTCAGACGCTTTTCATCCCATAACCAAGCCGATAAGCGAACCTGATTATGCAGATGCCAGACAAGCTGCAAAGCCGTGGCCGCCAGAAGCAACCACGGCATATAACCGAATATCCATCCTATGATCACCCAAGGGGTGTAAAAAAAAGCCAGCTCCCAGGCCAGCTTTTTCCAAGTTAATCTTTCAACCACTCATTACTCCAGAAATGGTATTGATAAGCTGCTAGCGATGTTATGCCTTCGTCGAGAAACGGTAACCTGCACCACGAACGGTTTGGATTAGTTTGTCGTGACCTGCCGCTTCAAGTGCTTTACGCAAGCGACGAATGTGTACGTCAACGGTACGGTCTTCAACATACACGTTGGTGCCCCAAACGTTGTTTAGCAGTTGTTCACGACTGTAAACGCGCTCTTGGTGCGTCATAAAGAAGTGCAGCATTTTGAACTCTGTTGGTCCCATATCAACCGCTTCATTATTTGCGGTCACGCGGTGAGAAACAGGGTCCAACTTCAGACCTTGTACATCAATCACATCTTCAAGCGCTGTTGGCGTTACTCGGCGAATAACCGCTTTAAGGCGAGCCACTAACTCTTTTGGTGAAAAAGGCTTAGTGATGTAATCGTCTGCACCAACTTCAAGGCCACGAACCTTGTCTTCTTCCTCACCGCGAGCTGTTAGCATTACGACAGGAATATTGCGCGTTAACTCTTCACGCTTCATGTGTTTGATGAAGTTGATGCCACTACCACCAGGTAACATCCAATCTAGTAGCACTAAATCTGGGAAGGGTTCAGCCAGTTTAGTTACCGCAGTATCATAATCTTCTGCTTCTACTGCTTGATAACCTTTCTGTTCAAGCACAAAGCACAACATTTCGCGAATTGGAGCTTCGTCTTCAACAACCAGAATCCTTCTAGACATAATTGAGTAACCTTATGTTAGTTAAGCTAATGAATTTAAGAGACCAAGCGCCCCTCTATGCATAAGCATTATTACCATCAATTATGACACTTTTGTGACCTTTGAAAACAAATTTTCATATAAGTTTCTTTTGAGATTCATCATGATCTTTTTCAATTCTATTAGGACATCAGTCGGAAAATTCCCTATGATTAGTCCCTTGTCATCAAGCCTAGAGAAGATTTATGTGGTTTAAAAACTGTCTGGTATACCGTGTTAACCGTGAGGTTAGCTTCAACGCCGATCAACTAGAAACTCAACTTTCAGAGTTCCGATTTACCCCTTGTGGCAGCCAAGATAAACAGAAATTTGGTTGGGTTAGTGCAATGGGCAGACACGGCGACATGATGACGCACGTTTCTGAAAACCGCATTCTTGTTTGCGCTAAGAAAGAAGAGAAAATGCTTCCTGCATCAGTGATCAAAGATTCATTGAATGCCAAAGTTGAAGCAATGGAAGCGCAAGAAGGTCGCCCACTCAAGAAGAAAGAGAAGGACAACCTCAAAGATGACATCGTGATGGATCTACTACCACGCGCATTTAGCCGCAGTAGCCATACTCACGTGCTTATCATGCCAAAAGAAGGCTTCATCCTTGTTGATGCAAGCAGCTATAAAAAAGCAGAAGATGTATTGGCACTATTACGTAAAACAATGGGTAGCCTACCTGTTGTGCCTGCAATCCCTGAAGTCGCGATTGAAACGACCTTGACTGAATGGGTGAAAACTGGCGACACGCCACAAGGCATTTCTATGATGGACGAAGCTGAGCTTAAGTCTGTGCTAGAAGAAGGCGGTGTGATTCGTTGTAAGAAGCAAGAACTGACAACTGATGAAATCCGCAACCACATCGCCGCAGACAAAGTGGTGACTAAGCTAGCACTGAACTGGCAAGATCGTATCGAATTCATCATGGCAGAAGATTCTGGCATCAAACGTCTTAAGTTCTCCGACGAACTTAAAGATCAAAACGACGATATCCCGTGTGAAGATCAAGCCGCTCGCCTCGACGCAGACTTCTCTCTAATGTGTGGCGAGTTCAGCGCTTTCCTACCAAATCTATACGAAGCATTGGGCGGTCTACCAAACCCTAACGCTTAATTTCGTACAAAGATTAATCATAACGCCCTCACTTTTTTTGAGGGCGTTTGTTTATCTGAACCATAATTCTCCTAGTCACAGGTCACATTTTGACGTAAAATTTGCGCCCCATTTCCATGAGGTGGAATTGGCCTGACTTGTGATCAGATACTAAGAGAATTGAGCAATGACAACAGAGAAAGCATTCGTACCAGAGCTACTGTCTCCAGCTGGTAGCCTTAAAAACATGCGTTACGCATTCGCCTACGGCGCAGATGCAGTATACGCTGGCCAACCTCGCTACAGCCTTCGCGTACGTAACAACGAGTTCAACCACGAAAACCTACAAATCGGTATCAACGAAGCGCATGCCCTAGGCAAAAAGCTTTACGTGGTATGTAACATCCAACCGCACAACTCTAAGCTTAAAACTTTCATCCGTGACCTTAAGCCAGTGGTAGAAATGGGCCCAGACGCACTTATCATGTCTGATCCAGGTCTTATCATGATGGTTCGCGAAGCGTTCCCAGAAATGCCAATTCACCTGTCTGTACAGGCGAACGCAGTAAACTGGGCAACTGTGAAGTTCTGGGCTGCTAACGGTGTTGAGCGTGTGATTGTTTCTCGTGAGCTTTCTCTAGAAGAAATCGAAGAAATTCGCGAGCACTGTCCTGAAACTGAACTAGAAGTTTTCGTTCACGGTGCTCTATGCATGGCCTACTCTGGTCGCTGCCTACTGTCTGGTTACATCAACAAACGTGACCCTAACCAAGGTACTTGCACTAACGCATGCCGTTGGGAATACAAAGTAGAAGAAGGCAAAGAAAACGACACTGGCGACATCGTAGAGAAGTTTAACCCAACGGAAGCGCAAGCAATCGAAGTCGCTGACGAGCGTCCTGAGACAACCATCGGTCGCGGCAAACCAACCGATGAAGTCGTTCTGCTTTCTGAAGCGCATCGCCCTGAAGAAAAAATGGCAGCGTTCGAAGACGAGCATGGTACTTACATCATGAACTCGAAAGATCTTCGCGCAATCCAACACGTTGAGCGCCTAACTAAAATGGGTGTTCATTCATTGAAGATCGAAGGCCGTACTAAGTCGTTCTACTACTGTGCTCGTACTGCACAGGTTTACCGTAAAGCAATCGATGATGCGGTCGCTGGCAAGCCATTCGATGAAAGCCTAATGGGCACATTGGAGAGCCTAGCTCACCGTGGTTATACAGAAGGCTTCCTACGTCGTCACACTCACGACAGCTACCAAAACTATGACTACGGCTACTCTGTATCAGATGCTCAGCAATTCGTTGGTGAGTTCACAGGTAAGCGCCGTGGTGACATGGTAGAAGTAGAAGTTAAGAATAAGTTCATCGTTGGTGACAGCCTAGAGCTAATGACGCCAAAAGGTAACGTAATCTTTACGCTAGAAGCGATGGAAAACCGTAAGTCAGAATCAATTGAAGACGCAAAAGGTAACGGCCACTTCGTATTTATCCCTGTACCAGAGGATATGGATCTGGAATACGGCCTGTTGATGCGTAACTTAAATGCAGGTCAGGATACCCGTAACCCAACTGGTAAGTAATCATGGCACTACTTATTACCGATAAGTGCATCAACTGCGACATGTGTGACCCAGAATGCCCTAACGGTGCAATTACTATGGGTGACAGTATTTTCGAGATTGACCCTGCTCTATGTACAGAGTGTAAAGGTCACTACGAAAAGCCAACATGCCAGTCAGTGTGTCCTATTACGAAATGCATTATCACCGACCCGAATCATGTCGAAACTGAAGAGCAATTGCTAGAGAAGTTTGTAATTATTCAAGGGTTAGCGTAATCGAAAGAGGTTCAACTTTGCCGACAAAGTTGAACCTTTTTTTAACCCGATTTTTCGATAGGATAGATATTACAAAACAGCTCTTTCTCGAAGTGATACTCTAACCTCTCGCGCCAATTTTCAGCTTGCGAGACAGGGATCAGATAAAAGTTCTCCCTACTTGTATCAGTAACGAAAGCCATTCCATATTGCATCAGCTCGTAATGCACGTCATTAACAAAACCTGGGTCAAGGCGTTGGCGCCCAGTCAGGTGATTAACATCCTCTCGAGTCAAAAAGACTCCTTTAGTATCACTGCTAAATCTGTGTCTTAACCACTCTGCAAACTCTTTTGCACAAATCATAGTCATGGTTTTATCCTTGATTAACTCTCGATGGGAAAAGCCTCCTTACCCACCTCAATACACTTGTCTGCGTTGTCGTTTGTCTTTCACCAACCAACAGACATATTGCTAAGAAATCAGAGAATCGCGACGAAAAGATCTTTCTTAATATGAGTTGCCACAACATTTAAAAACGATGCAACTCTTTGTTTATATAAGATTTCTATAATATGCCACAAAAACCTAAAGGTCAGTTTTTGTACTGGTATTATTCACTGTAGACAAAAGTATGATCTTTCTCCAGTTTCATAATAGAGATCCAGAGAAAGCATATTTGGTATTTCGTTGGTAGGACTCACCACTTATTTCTGCGTAATGAGCGGCTGGCATTGTGTTGGCAGTATCTTTTTCTTCTTCGGTTTAGGCGTTACCTTAGTTTTTTTGGTCACAGGTGGAGGCGTTGCTTTCGGCTTCCAACTTGCTAACTCTGCTCCACAGCCATCTCCTGCAGGTGGTGGCGCTTGGTTAACACAATTAGAGCTCGACTCAGGGCAAGTTAATCTCACGTGGAAGTGGTAATGATGCCCCCACCAAGGCCGAACCTTACGTAACCAATTTCGGTCTTTCTCACCTTCTTGCTTACATAACTGCTCTTTAATCACTGGATGAACAAAGATACGAGCAACATCTTGACTCTTCGCGGCACTTCGAATCAGTTCAAAGTGCCTATCTTCCCAACGGTGTTCTAGAATTTTGTATTTTTTAAGATCTACGACACTCATGGGTTTCGGAAGTTGAAGCTCATTATAAGAAAGCGGTTCATCGGCCAATCGCAGCCAAATATCAATATCTAGGCCAGTTTGATGACTAGAGTGGCCAGAAGAAAAACGTCCACCGCGAGCTAAGGATAAGTCCCCAATAAGTAACGTTGTGTTGAGATCTTGATTGGCTTTTTTTGCTAACTCTTCAACAAAGCTTATCGTGTGAGGGTGCCCATAGTAACGCTTCGTTTTACTGCGTAAAACCTGATAACCAATACCATCAAGCGGGAGAGGAGAAGCACCATCTAAACAGCCATTAGCATAACTGCCGATAGAGGAGGATGTGTTATTTGTGGGACCAGAGACCTGCTCCCACGGAGTAGCATAAAGAGAAGCTGAGAATAGAAAACTTAAACAAAAAGAAAGACTCAGCTTCATCACGCTCATTCCTTAATAGTGGTCACCATTATCATAGTAGCCTTTAGGAGAGAGTGCTGAGAAAATTACCGCAACATCGATATCTTCACCAACAATACCACGAACTTGCTCAGTAATCGCTTTAGCCACTTTATTCTGAGTCTCTTGCCCACGGTCAAACCATAGAACTTCAACAAAAGGATATGCACTGCTTACTTCACCTTCACTGAAGAAAGTACTGTAGATGTATTCAAACGTGAAGTCTTCACGAGGACATTCCATTAATGGCTGTAATTCGTCAGTAAGAGGCTTTGATAAAGCTTGAACGGTTTGAGGCTCTACTGCGCGAAATCGAAGATGTGGCATAACATAACTTCCTAATTATTAGAATTCAGCGCCGATAATAACAGGAAGTCACCTTCTAATCACGTTGAGCACTAGCTATGCACTACAAAATAGCACACATACCGCGAGACATAAGTATGACTGACAATTTGAGGGAGAGGCAGAAGCAGAAAAGTGATAAAACGAAAAAGGCTCTAGCATTTCTGCTAGAGCCTTAAATATGGCAGGGGTGGAGAGATTCGAACTCCCAACACGCGGATTTGGAATCCGCTGCTCTGCCAATTGGAGCTACACCCCTGTAGTTCGTGTTTAGTGAGACGACTCTCGGAATAAGTGGCGGAGCGGACGGGACTCGAACCCGCGACCCCCGGCGTGACAGGCCGGTATTCTAACCAACTGAACTAC
>NZ_JAPHPY010000051.1:0-37088 GCF_026241575.1 Vibrio sp. Sgm 5 | reverse complement strand
TTCTCCGTTACAAATCAGCAAAGTATCCAATCTGGAAAAAGAAAAATGCCAGTCAGCTTAACTGACTGGCATTACCTCAAAAGAGGTGCTTTTTAATATTTCGTCTTGGTACTGAATTACTCAGCAGCAACAACTTGTACGTTCGCAGTAGCGAAAACTTCAGAGTGAAGTTGAACGCTGATCTCGAACTCACCAGTGTTACGTAGAGCACCTTCAGGAAGGCGAACTTCGCTCTTAGCAACTTCAACGCCTGCAGCTGTGATAGCGTCAGCGATGTCACGAGTACCGATAGAACCGAACAGTTTACCTTCGTCACCAGCTTTAGAAGCGATAACAACTGCTTCTAGAGCGTTAACTTTCTCAGCACGTGCTTCAGCAGCAGTTAGTTGCTCAGCAACTTTAGCTTCTAGTTCAGCGCGACGAGCTTCGAACATTTCAACGTTGCCTTTAGTTGCCATAACTGCTTTACCTTGAGGGATAAGGAAGTTACGAGCGTAGCCAGACTTAACGTTTACTGTATCGCCAAGACCACCTAGGTTACCGATTTTATCAAGTAGAATAACTTGCATTGTTTAATCCTCTTTCTTAATAAAACGAACCGATTACTGATGCTTGTCAGTGTACGGTAGTAGAGCTAGGTAGCGAGAACGCTTGATAGCGCGAGCTAGTTGACGCTGGTACTTAGCGCTTGTACCAGTGATACGGCTAGGTACGATTTTACCAGCTTCAGTGATGTAGTTTTTAAGAGTTGCTACGTCTTTGTAATCAATCTCTTGTACGCCTTCTGCAGTGAAACGGCAGAATTTACGACGACGGAAGAAACGAGCCATGGGCTATCTCCTGATCTTAAATTTGAGTAATGTTGTCGGCGTGTAACACTAATTTCCCAACGCCATTTCGGCCGGTCTGATAAGCGACAAAACCGCCTACCTTAATGTTACTGCCTTGTACTAAATTCTGAGTTAATGCTTGTGACCCAAGCCCACTAACCACTACCGGCATTCGACAATATACTTGTCGAGGTAGATTAGCTTCGATAACGGTAGAGCGATGCTCTAACCAAAATCGACAGTGTTCAATGCCACCAGGGCTTTTACTACGAATGGGCGGCTTGGCAATGGTGCCACTCAGCTCCATTCGATTGGTCATAAGAAATATTACTCAGCAGCTGCTTCTGGCTTAGCTTCAGCACGCTCTTCGCGACGAGGAGCACGCTCTGCACGCTCTTCTTTCTGCTTAAGCATGATAGATTGCTCAGTGATAGCCGCTTTAGTACGCATGATCATGTTACGTAGAACTGCATCGTTGAAACGGAAAGCAGTTTCTAGCTCATCGATTACAGCTTGGTCAGCTTCAACGTTCATTAGAACGTAGTGAGCTTTGTGAAGCTTGTTGATTGGGTAAGCCAGTTGACGACGGCCCCAGTCTTCTAAACGGTGGATTTTACCGCCAGCTTCAGTGATTGAACCAGTGTAACGCTCGATCATGCCAGCAACTTGCTCGCTTTGATCAGGGTGCACCATGAATACGATTTCGTAATGACGCATTGGTTGCTCCTTACGGATTATTAGCTTCCACGATTGGCTCGGTCGTCCAGAGGAAGCAAGGAACTAAAGAAAATTGACCGAGAATTAAGGAAGACGGATAGTACAGAAAGGAAGCAAAATAGGCAAGTGATTATTTGCGTCACTCAGACGATATTTTCTTCGCTCTAGCCCTAGATACGACAAAGGCTGCCAGCAAAGTGACAGCCTTGGAAGCTTAAGACTTCAATGCTTATTTTGCTTTTGCTAGCTCTTCACGCATTTGGTCGATCACTTGCTTGTAGTCTGGCTGACCGAAAATTGCAGAACCTGCGACAAACATGTCCGCGCCAGCTTCCGCAATTTCACGAATATTATCGACTTTCACACCACCATCAATTTCAAGGCGAATATCACGGCCAGACTCATCAATCATCTTACGTACAGCGCGCAATTTATCCAGCGTATGAGGGATGAATGATTGGCCACCAAAGCCAGGATTTACTGACATTAGAAGAATTAGGTCAACTTTATCCATGATGAATTCAAGGTGTGACAGCGGTGTAGCTGGGTTAAGTACTACACCAGCTTGACAGCCATGTTCTTTGATCAACTGCAATGTACGATCAACGTGCTCTGATGCTTCAACGTGGAAGGTAATCATCGATGCACCCGCCTTCGCGAAGTCTGGAATGATGCGGTCTACGGGTTTCACCATTAGGTGAACATCGATTGGAGCCGTGATGCCATAGTCACGAAGTGCTTTACAGATTGGCGCACCAAAAGTCAGGTTTGGTACGTAGTGGTTATCCATTACATCGAAATGCACCACATCCGCACCCGCTGCGAGTACTTTTTCCACGTCTTCACCGAGACGAGCAAAATCAGCCGATAAAATGGATGGAGCAATAAGAAAATCTTTCATACCTGACCTCAGTAGTGGCGAGCAAACAACAAATAATGTTGCGCGCAATTCTACCGAAGCCAGTGGGGAGATCCACTACTTAGACGTAATAGTGTGAGAATTATGAGGCAGAAGTATCCGAGTTCGGCGCATTAAAAAGAGCCAGTAACTCATCGACTTTGTTTCGGCCGCTGCCATTACGGCTAATAGTACGCTTAACTTTAACAACGCTCAGATCAGCACCATGATACAAGCGACGCGTAAGTGTCGTATCGTGGTTAGAAATCAAAACAGGAATGCCGCGTTCAGTCGCTGCCCTCTCTGCGATGTCCGCCAATGCGGCTTGGTCATCAAGCGTAAAGCCATTTCCAGCGTAAGAGGTAAAGTTTGCCGTGTTCGATAGTGGAGCATAAGGTGGATCGCAGTAAACCACACTGCCCTTACGTGCTCGACTGAATGTCTCAGGATAACCTTCACAAACGAAAGTGGCTTTCTTCGCTTTTTCAGCAAAGAATTCCATTTCAGCTTCTGGAAAGTACGGCTTCTTGTATGAGCCAAAAGGCACGTTGAAGCCACCTTTTTTGTTATAGCGACAAAGGCCATTAAAACCAAAACGGTTCATGTATAAGAAGGCCAGTGATCGATACATCACATCGTCTGTGTTGTTGAACTCAGCACGAATACTTAAATACGCTTCTTTACGATTGTTCTCAGCAACAAACCAGCGTTTCGCTTCTGAGATGTACTCTTCAGGATGCTCTTTCAGTAAGTTGTAGAGATTGATCAGATCAGGGTTGATGTCGGCCAATAGATATTGGTCATAATCAGTATTTAGAAATACTGAACCTGCACCAACAAAAGGTTCAACTAGCTTTCGAGCCGGTGGCAAATGACGTTGGATGTCTTCAACCAGACCGTATTTTCCTCCTGCCCACTTAAGAAAGGCTCGTTGCTTTTTCATCTACTGCTCTATCTATCGACCAAAAATTAAGGCTGCGGAATGTAACATATTTTTCAACGAAGCTCAGGATTATTTCACGCGATCAATTTCACGATGCACCTGACCTAAAGATTTTGCCCAAGGACTCAACGATTTCAGTGATTCTGGCAAACTTTCCACCGCATCGCGTGCAAGTTGGATAGTCGGATAATCTTTATAGGTCACAATGTACCATTCCGTCCCGCTGCGCACGGTTGGGTAGATTCTCACTTGTTGGCTAAGTTGGTGTTCATCCAAAAAAGCTTGCACATCTTCCATTGACGTCATTGCGGCTAGCTGCAAGGTATACGCTCTTGGCGAAATCGCTTTGAGCTCTTTTCGCGCAAAAGAGAATTTTACGATCGGCTTGCTGGAAGGGCTCGGTTCTGTTGATGCAACCTGCTCTTTTTGAACCACATTAATCAATGACGAAGCAGCGCTAGTTTTCGCTTGAGGAACAGACTCTTCAACCACTTGTTTGATGTCATCTGTATTGGCTTCCTCTGGCTTTCCTTCCAACAGCGCATCCAC
Organism: Vibrio sp. Sgm 5; assembly: GCF_026241575.1. NCBI lineage: Bacteria > Pseudomonadati > Pseudomonadota > Gammaproteobacteria > Vibrionales > Vibrionaceae > Vibrio > Vibrio sp. Sgm 5. Next base: position 33,151 of record NZ_JAPHPY010000051.1, on the reverse strand, counting down.
GACGTCAGATTCAATCACAACGCGTTGCTGTTTATCTTCAGAGCCAACACTTGCCACTTCATCCGTTACCGCTGGAGGCAGTGAATCAGAATCGTCCGTTGCCTTAGTTAGATCCGCTTGCTCATTGGTATCATTTTGCGCGGTTGCAGAATCTGCACCACTGACTTTTGATTCTGGGGTCGTTAAGGTTGGAATGGCCGTTTGTTCAATACTACCAGTGATCAGCTGAGCTTTATCGTCAGCACTTGGTTGATTGAACATCCACCAGTACCCACCCGCTGCTAACAGTAATAGAACCAGCACCACCAATGCGATATTTAGTGGTGAGCCAACAATTGAGCGGATAATGATCCTTTTTTCCACTTTCATTTCTCCTAACGCCATGATGTCGCCCGGTACAGGGTCGACTTTTTTAAATGCATCTCGAACGCGTTTTTCGGATTCATCATCAACGTACCGAATCACCAAGGATTCAAAGAAACGACGCGCTTCCACTTCTGAGAGCATTTCTACATCAAGCTCTACTGGTTTGTGCTCTTGTCCGTAACTAATACGTGACAATAATGATTCCAATCGACCAGCTTGAGTGAATAACAAGATGTTTATTTTCCACTTCGGATTCACTTGCGCTGCAAGTACTAACGTCCAAAGCTCCGAAACTAACGTTTCACTGAGAAGATGTGCATCATCGACAACAATAGCGATGTCGCATGCCTCGTTCCCCAAGATTCTTTCAAGACTGTCAATCAAGGTATCTTGTTGGTTAAATAAAGCATCCGAAACGATCTGGCTCAAGATGAGCATTCGACGTTGAACATCATCTTGATTGGCATGACAAAGTAGCAAACATTGATTTTTGTTACTTGCACCAAGCTCAAGATATCGTTGCGCTAACCAAGATTTGCCATATCCCGCATGGCCATTAATCGCGATAAGATTAGAGCCAAAGTTGGTTAACAATCCTAATCGATCCAATAACTCGGTTTGAGAATCCAATTCCAGAACGTGAGCAAAACTCATCTAATAACCTTAATAAACAACAAGAATGACGCCCGAAGACGTCATTACAAGGTTAAATATCGCGACCGAAGTCGATAGCTTGTTTGATCACATCTTGAGGAGTATCGGCAATGACTTCTGCACTACCAATCCCCGTAGGTAAAACTAAACGAAGCTGACCTGAAAGCACTTTTTTATCACGCATCATGTGCGTCATAAAATCATCAAAAGTCATGTTTTCTGGAGTGTGGACTGGCAATTTCGCACGACGCAGAATCGCAATAATGCGATCAAGCTGTTCTTGAGTGATAAGCCCACGAAGATGTGACGTTTTCGCAGCCATCACGGTGCCAGAAGAAACGGCTTCACCATGTAACCAATTGCCGTAACCTAGCTCAGCTTCAATAGCATGACCATAAGTATGACCCAAGTTGAGCAACGCTCGGATACCCGATTCTTTTTCGTCTTGAGCAACGACTTCCGCTTTAATTTCACAACAACGTGCAATCGCGTAAGTCAGTGCTTCTTCTTCAAGGGCATAGAGGCGATCGAGATTCTCTTCTAACCAATCGAAAAACGCACCGTCATAAATGATGCCGTACTTGATCACTTCAGCAATACCAGCTGCGAACTCACGCTCTGGCAGTGTAGATAAGCAATTGGTGTCAATGATGACCGCTTTAGGTTGGTAGAAAGCGCCAATCATGTTTTTGCCCAGCGGATGGTTAACCGCAGTTTTACCACCAACTGAAGAATCAACTTGAGACAACAAGGTGGTCGGGATTTGAATAAAATCCACCCCACGTTGATAACAAGCGGAAGCAAAACCAACTAAATCACCGATCACGCCACCGCCCAGTGCAATAATCATAACGTCACGTGCATAGCTTCCCTCTAGCAGGAAGTTCATGACTTGATTAAATACTTCTAGGCTTTTGTATTGCTCACCATCGGGTAATTCAAGCAAAGAGGCATCACAACCAAGCTGCTTTAGTTGACTAAGAATTTGGTCCGCGTACAGAGGCGCGACCGTGACATTACTGATCACGACAACCTTCTGATTTGCGTTTTTATTTGAGAGAACTTGAGAAAGGTACGCCGGGTCCTCAAATAACCCGGCGCCAATAGAGATTGGGTAGCTACGCTCTGCTAGATTGACCGTAATCCGTTCCATCGGTGTGCTCCAATTTGAAAAAGATAAATGCTTATCTCTCTTCTAGCATTTTTACGATCTGGTTGGCTACCACTTTTGCACTCTGATCGTCAGTACGAACTGTGTAATCCGCTACTTCTTCGTATAGTGGGTTACGTTCGCCTGCCAAAGATTCCAACACTTCACGAGGGTTGTCCGTTTGAAGTAATGGACGCTTCTTGTCACGGTTTGTACGTGCAAGTTGCTTTTCGATAGTTGTTTCTAGGTAAACAACAACACCACGAGCAGAAAGGCGATTGCGGTTTTCTTTGCTCATTACAGAGCCGCCACCAGTCGCTAGCACGATGCCTTGCTCTTGAGTTAAGTCTTCAAGCACCGTTTCTTCACGCTTACGGAAGCCTTCTTCACCTTCTACATCAAAAACCCAAGAGATATCTGCACCGGTACGTTCTTCGATCACTGTATCAGAGTCCACGAACTCCATATGCAGCTGCTGTGCTAGATGTCTACCAATTGTACTTTTGCCGGCACCCATTGGGCCAACAAGAAAAATATTACGTTTCTCAGCCATATTTAGCGGTAATTTACAACGTTAATTCAATAAGATCGCCACAAGAAAACACAGCCAAAGTGCTGTTTCACAAGGCTTGTGGCACCAATTCCTCACAGATAATTCGTGATAAGACCCGAAATTATCCAAGCATGGTGCCACTAATGCAACTTTATTTTTGATCTAATCGTTTTTTTGCTGATTCTGTCTTACTGAATAACGACCTTCGGTGTAACAAAAATCAACAACTCACTTTTGCCTACATTTTCGTAACTTCGGCGGAAAAGTGCTCCTAACAGCGGTAAATCACCTAATAAAGGCACCTTATCGACGGAGTTGGTAATACTATGTTGGAAAATACCACCGAGTACGACAGTCTCTCCGTTATTCACTAACACTTGAGTACCAATACGTTGAGTATCGATCGCTACCGCCTCACCAGTGCCCGTTTTTACCACTTGCCCTGGTCTATCTTGCGTAACACTTAAATCCAGCACCAAACGGTTGTCAGGAGTAATCTGCGGTGTCACCTTCAAACTAAGCACGGCTTTTTTAAAGGTCACAGAAGTTGCACCACTGGATGACGACTCTAAATAAGGGATCTCTGTACCTTGCTCTATATAGGCCGGTTTTTTGTTAGTGGTAATGAGACGTGGACTTGAAATGATTTCAGCTTTTGATTCTTGTTGTAGTGCAGACAGCTCTAAATCCAACAAGGTGTCAGAACCTAGCTTAGCCACTTGAAAGGCAAGGCTGGTTGCATTTGGACTGGTTGCTGCCAAGTTGACGTTAAGGAAGTCATCGATACCGACACTACCACCACCGTCTTCACCTTCGCCGTCACCACCGCCGCCATCGTAAAGGCCGATAGTGGCAAGGTTGTTCTCGATAGAACCACCCACCGTGTGACTACCATTAATAGAAGTAAAGCCCCAACGAACACCCAGCTCGTCCATATTACCTTCATTGATGGTAACGATACGCGCTTCAATTTGAACCTGTTTCACTGGAATATCGAGAGACTCTATGATTTCACGAATCACTTCAATGTTACTAGGAAGCTCTCGAATCAGCAGAGAATTGGTGCGTTCATCAATCGTCATACTGCCGCGGTCCGACAACATACTGATATTACCTTCGCCATTGATCATCTCTGCGATATCAGAGGCTTTCGCAAAGTTCACTTTGATGACCTCCGAAGAAAGATCTCCCATCTCTTGCTCAAGCTTCTGCTTCTCTAACTGCTGCTTCTCACGCAAGTCCAGCTCATCTTTTGGAGCGACCAGAATAACGTTGCCATCCACGCGTTTGTCTAAGCCTTTTACTTGCAGAATGATATCGAGTACTTGCTGCCAAGGTACACCATCAAGACGCAATGTGAGATTGCCTTCTACTGAGTCAGAAACAACTAAGTTGAACTGGTTATAATCCGCGATAAGTTGCAGAACGTTACGCACTGGAATGTCTTGGAAGTTAATCGAAATCAACTTGCCTTCTTTTTCCAGAATACTTTTGTCTGGCACCTTTTCGTTCGGCTTGAGCTTGCCCACTTTAACTTCCAAGTATCGCCCTGTCAGACGGTAATCATGGGTATAGTCTTCATCAATATAAGCCACGAGGCGCGTTGTCGAGGTATCACGAAATATCTCGACACTTTCCACTACGGTAGAGAAGTCTTTTACATCAAGAAGATAAAGCTGATCGTCTTTAACTGACGTATTGAGCAAATCGATACTCAAGCCTTCTTGCACGCGCTTGATGTCCACAATGGCAGCAGGCGAAGCAAGCTCAACCACGATCACCGCGTCTTTATCTTTATTGGTACGGAAATCAATGCTTTTGAAGGCATTAGACTGAACTTCGTTCGCGACTACGAAAGGGGCTAAAAATAAAAACAACCAAAAAGAGAAGAGCCCTATTAGCTTCCTTGGTATACGTGTTAATCCTTGTCTCATTTTCATCATTACTCAATATCAAAAATAAATGCAGCTATGCCTATCTCAACGCCAACTTAACTTTGCGTTTTTGCCAACAACCCAGACCGTCTGGCAGAGTTTCATTAATCAATAAATAGTTGTGGGATACATGGGTGACCTTGCCGTTGTTGCGCCCTAAATATTGGCCCGGTTTTACTTTATAAACAGTGCCATTCGGCGCTTGGACTAGCCCAGATACGCTACTTCCCATTCCCATTACGCCCTTCAAACGCAATTGCCCAAGAGGAAAACGCTCTAACTTGCCAGTTCGCTTCCTTGAAGGTGGTTGCCAACAGTCTTCTCTGGCAACCGGTTGGGTGGCGATGGTCGCCTCCTTCGGCAGCTCAAACGGTGCTCGCATGATTTGGGGGTCGTAATTGACCACCACATATTCTTCGGCAGGCTTGAGCTTGGAGACGTCACGTCGAGCTTGGTTTTCTACATCACGAATAAAACCGGTAAGCGACTCATCATTGGCTTGGCAACCCGTTAGCAACGTGACCATACAAACCATCAGCAAAGAACTATTTCGCATCTTTCTGTTCCTCTGGTTTGAACTGGTATGTATTCGCCTTAACACGGAAGTGCAACGTCTCACTTTCTTGGCTGACACGCTGCCAAGTCACGTCTTTAAATGTGATGATGCGAGGTAATGTCGCTATCGCTTGTGAAAAACGACCAATGTCGTGGAAATCTCCCGTTAACTCGATATTGAGCGGTAACCGATAAAGGAAGTGTTCAGATTGTTTTTTACCCCAGTCAATCCGAGTAAAAGTCAGTTTGTTATCAATACCGAGTTCGTTGACTGAGGCCAACATAGTTGCCAGTTCTTTTTGCGCAGGTAATTGCTGAAGCAACAACTCGTAGCGCGTGGTTAACTCATCAAGTTGAGATTGTAGCTGGGGTAAGGCCGCAACTTTGTTAGCTTTGATGCGCAACGCGACTTTCAAGGTTTGCTCTTCTTGAATCAACGTATTCAAGCGCTCCTCTTCGGGCTTTAAGTAAAACCAATACCCAAAACCTTGGATTAAAAGCACCATTAATAAGATGACCACTAACTGAGGCAGCACTGGCCACTCAGCAATTTCATCCATATCAAGATCTTGCCAATTAACCACGTTGCTCTCCTTCCGCTTCTTTAAACATGAAAGAGACTTTGAACGTTTGGAACTCTTTACCAAAACGCGCTTTACCATGAACGATAGAATGCATCTCTACATCAAGTAACTTCGCAGAGCGTTCCATATTGTCTAACATCGTCGCCAAACGTGGTGTGCTGTCTGAAATACCAGAGATTTCAATCTCAAAATCGTTCATTTTGATTTTGTCGACGTAGACGCCATCCGGAATCACCGACGGCATCAAGTTCATAAACTCAGTGGTTTTGTTACGTCCGTTTTGTAAACCTTCCACCGTTTTCAAACGCTCTAGGATTTTGCCGTGCTCTTGTTCTGCAATCTTCATTGCCTCAATGCGTTTATCCAACTGGGATATATAGTGTGCTAAGTAGTCCAAACGCTGTTGCTGCTGATCTTGTTGATACTGGTAGTATTTACCGATTCCCCACTGCACACCCAGCGCCGCAATAACACCAAGCACAATCAAACCGACAAAACGGCGGCGGTGTTCTTCACGCTGATTTTCACGCCAAGGGAGCAGGTTAATGTGATAGAGCATGATGACCTCCCAGCCACTGGATACCACGAACTGCCAAACCCGCAGCGGTAGTGAAGTGCTGCCAATCTGCGGCGCGGCGCTTGCGCTTAGAAACTTTCATTTCAAATAAGCCCAGTGGGTTAAGCAACTCACATTCGAGCGCCAGTTGACTGGAGAGCTCTTCAGCTAACATTGGGGTGGACGCCCCCTCACCGGAGAGCCAAATACCTTTAATATCTTGAGAACCATTAATAGAGGTATAGAGTTGCATTTGACGTTTCACGCGATCCACAACTTGACGGTTGAATTGTTCTGTCATGACTTGAGCATCATCAGAAAGCGGGTTGTCGTGCAAAAGGCCACTAGCGGCACGAGTGCCACACACAAACTCTTTATGGAATAACTCACCTTGCTCGGTAAACATAGTGAACGAGCTATTTAATACCCCGATGTCCAGTAGGCAGTATTTGCTTTTGTCAGGGTAGCGTTCCGTGGTTAACTTCCAGATATGCCCAAGACTTTGGGAATGCACGTCCACCAGCACGGTTTTTAGGCCAGATTTTTGCAATGCTTCTACGCGGGTTTCCACCACGTCTTTACGTGTTGCGAAAACTTGATAGCTTTCTGTCCCACGCATTTGCTCATCAGATTCCACTAATACAAAATCAAGACTAAGCTCTTCTACAGGGAACGGCGATTGATGAGAAAAAGCCTGTACGACGGCAAACTCTTTTTCACTTTCTTCTAAACTTTGTTCGATTTGCAGTTTTTTGCTGATCACAGCATTGTCAGGAACTGAAATCGCGACTCGATTAGCCCTAAAAGGGAGGTCTTTTTTCATCTCTTTTAGGGTCTTTACAATTTCTTGATGATTTATGGTGTTATTTTCAGCGACAATACCTTCTTTAAGTATTATTTCTTTGTAACCCAGTAAGGCATAACTGTTGCCATTGGGTTTAAGTACCACGGCTTTGAGGCTGTTATGGCCGATATCTATGCCCGTAACTAATAGCTTATCCATCTCTACTCTCGCTCCGAAATTCCTGTGTGCCAGTGTCATTAGCACCCAGAGAATTTTCTTCGTGCAAAGGTTGTTATTAGCATCCAAATAAGAGTTAATATCTCTTATGTGCTAAATTTTTGACCTAAGAGTACAAGGGTTTGCCGTTACACAGCCTCAACCAATCAGGGATTCTCCGGTGAAGTTCATAAAGCGTTTATTATTTTTAACATTGATTTGCATAATTCTTGGAGTCACCACAATTTTTGGCTTCTATCAATACGTGAAGCCTGAATTGCCAGATGTTGCAACACTAAAAAATGTTGAATTACAAACACCTATGCAGGTATTTAGTCAAGACGGGAAACTGATCGCACAGTTTGGCGAGAAGCGTCGAATTCCTGTTACCTACGACGAAATTCCGCAAGATTTAATTCATGCGCTGATCGCGACCGAAGATAGCCGTTTTTACGAACACCCAGGTATTGACCCAATCGGCATTACGCGTGCAGCTGTTGTTGTTGCGTTATCGGGTTCAGCAAAACAAGGTGCGAGTACTATTACTCAGCAGCTAGCGCGTAACTTCTTCTTATCTAACGAGAAGAAGATCATGCGTAAAATTAAAGAAATCTTCATTGCCATTCATATTGAGCAGCTGCTTTCTAAACAAGAAATCATGGAGCTGTATGTCAATAAAATCTTCCTTGGTTACCGCTCTTACGGTTTTGGCGCAGCAGCTCAAGTTTACTTTGGTAAGAGCTTAAATGAACTGACCTTGAGTGAAATCGCAACACTGGCAGGTATGCCAAAAGCGCCATCAACCATGAACCCGCTTTACTCACTAGAGCGCGCAACAAACCGTCGTAACGTGGTTTTGATGCGTATGCTAGATGAGAAATACATCACTCAAGAACAGTACGATGAAGCACGTTCAGAGCCGATTGTTGCTCGCTACCACAGTGCTGAGATTGAACTCTCTGCTCCATACGTTGCAGAGTTAGCACGCTCATGGGCAGTAAAAGAATACGGTGCGGAGCAGGCTTACACGTCAGGCTTAAATATCTACATGACGGTAGATTCAAAACTGCAAGATGCCGCAAATACCGCATCCATCAATAACATCCTTGCGTACGATGAACGTCACGGCTACCGCGGCGCGGAAAAAGTACTGTGGAAAGAAGGCGAAACGGCTTGGGATTCAGAACAAATTGAAAAGCATCTGAAGAAACAACCGACCTATGGCCAGCTCTATCCTGCTATTGTCACTAAAGTCGATGACAAAACCGCGCAAGTTTGGGTGAAAAATAACGAAGAGCAAACCATCGCTTGGACTGGTATGAATTGGGCTCGTAAGTACCTGACTGATCAACGTCAAGGTAGAGCACCGAAATCAGCCAAAGAGATCTTAGCTGTAGGCCAACAAATCTGGGTACGTGAAATCAGTACGACAGATAAAGAAGGCACAACCATCAATAACTGGAAGCTAAGCCAAGTACCAAGCGCAAATACAGCGTTTGTGGCAATGAACCCAGAAAACGGTGCAATACTGTCTCTAGTTGGTGGCTTTAACTTTGTTCATAGCAAGTTTAACCGTGCAACCATGTCTATTCGTCAGGTTGGTTCGAGTATCAAACCATTCATATATTCGGCAGCAATCAATAAGGGCTTAACCCTTGCTTCACTAGTAAACGATGCGCCAATCAACAAGTGGGATGCAGGTTCAGGTTCGGCATGGCGTCCAAAGAACTCACCGCCGACTTACGTTGGCCCAACTCGCCTACGTATCGGTTTAGCGCAGTCGAAAAACGTAATGGCCGTACGTACACTACGTGAAGTTGGCCTAGATGAAACACGTGAATACCTAACTCGCTTTGGGTTTGATATTGACCAAGTGCCTCGTTCAGAAACGATCGCATTGGGTGCTGGTAGCTTAACACCAATGAAAGTCGCGCAAGGCTACTCTGTATTTGCAAATGGTGGCTACTATGTAGAACCGTTTTACATTGACCACGTTGAAAACTCATTTGGTGAAGTACTGTTTAAGGCAAACCCAAAAGTGATTTGTCAGCACGACTGCCCTCAAATGCCAGTACAGCCTGAAGATAAGTTTGCAGCCGAATTTGGTGAGCAAGATGTAACAACGGAAAACATTGCCCCTGATAACGCTCTAGAAAACGACACACCACAATATGCAAAACAAGTTATCTCTGCTCAAAATGCATTCATCATGCGCGAGATGATGTACAGCAATATCTGGGGTGGTGGCAGCTGGCGTGATGGTACAGGTTGGAACGGTACCGGCTGGCGAGCACAGAAACTGGAGCGTCGTGATATCGGTGGTAAAACGGGCACAACCAACGACTCAAAAGACACTTGGTATAACGGTTACGGTCCGGGTATTGTGGCTATTGCATGGGTTGGTTTTGATGATCACTCTCGCACGTTAGGCCGTACCACTGTGAACAGTAACCTAGGGAAAGGCCAAATTTCTGGTGCAGAATCTGGCGCGAAAACGGCAGAACCAGCTTGGATTGATTTCATGCGTGCTGCACTAGACGGAGTGCCTCAACAAGGTAAGAATATTCCAGACGATATCGTTCGAGTTCGTATCGATCGTGATAGTGGCCTACTGACTCATAAAGTTGATGGTTCATCCATGTTCGAATACTTCGAAAAAGGCACAGAACCAACCGAGTATGTCGGCAACAGCCTGGAAGACAGCATCTACTCTGGTGGTAGCGGCGGTGCAGAAGAACTGTTCTAATACCACGCAATACTAACAAAGAAAAAGGGAGCCGATTGGCTCCCTTTTGTTTATATCAGCATCTCAAAGCTAGGCTGCAATTGGTGCTTCTTTCGCTTCAAGAATGTTTTTGATGGTCGCTGCTAAGGTTTCAAAACGCGTACGCAATGGAGAGCCAGGACGGTAAACCAACACAATGCTGCGTGATGGTGTTGGGTTCATTGCTGGCACGTAACACACGCCATCTTTTTTCTTTTCATGCGGCACAGACAACTGTGGCAACAGAGTAATCCCTGCTCCCGCCGCCACCATGTTACGCAGTGTTTCTAGGCTAGTCGCTTTAAAGCGCTCATCATCTTTCGCTCCTGCAGCAAAGCAGAAACCCAGAGCTTGGTCTCGTAAACAATGACCATCACCCAAAGACAACACCGTCTTGCCATTGAGGTCGAGCATATCAATATGATCTAACCCAGCCCATTCGTGATCACAAGGTACCGCAACACTTAAAGGCTCGTTGTACACCTCAATTTCTTTAAAGGGCGCAGTCTCATCAACCGATGCTAAAACAAGACAATCTAACTTGCCATCTTCTAATTGACGGACCAATTGGTGGGTCTGCGCCTCATGTAAAAACAGCTCCAAATCTGGAAACTCTTCTTTAAGGTGAGGAACTATTTTAGGTAGGAGGTAAGGACCAACTGTTGGGATAAAGCCAATGTGCATTGGGCCAGTCATGGCACCACTTTGACCGCTCGCCATATCTTTGAAGGTTTTTACTTCACTCAAAATACGTTTTGCTTGCTCAACCAACTGTAAACCAGAGTCAGTAAACAACACGCGACGACTGCTTCTTTCAAGCAGGGCAGTGCCTAACTCGTCTTCTAGTTTACGAATCTGGCCACTCAATGTTGGCTGACTAACAAAACAAGCTTCCGCTGCTTTTCGAAAATGCTTGTGCTCCGCAAGCGCCACCAAGTACTCAAAATCTCGAATATTCATAACGTACGATTCACTTCTTGTTTGGCGATAGAAATAATCTATCAAAACCATAGCATTAAACGATTAGAGCTATCAAAGTTTTTTTTCAATAATGAGCTCAAGAAAACGAAACTGAGCGCTAAATAACGCTAAGCTCGATAATGAATTATTCATAGATTTAAAAGGAAATCATCATGTTTGCATCAAAAGAAGGTCAAGCTGTACCACAAGTTACTTTTCCTATCCGTAAAGGTGACGCATGGGTGAATGTAACCACGGAAGACTTGTTCAAAGACAAAACGGTTATCGTATTTAGCTTGCCTGGTGCTTTTACTCCGACGTGCTCATCAAGCCACCTACCACGTTACAACGAACTGTTCTCTGTATTTAAAGAACATGGCGTGGATGAGATTCTATGTGTTTCCGTAAACGATACATTCGTAATGAACGCATGGAAAGCTGACCAAGAAGCTGAAAACATCACTTTCATCCCAGATGGTAACGGTGAGTTTACAGACGGTATGGGTATGCTTGTAGATAAAAACGACATTGGTTTTGGTAAGCGTTCATGGCGTTACAGCATGCTAGTGAAAAACGGCGTAGTAGAAAAAATGTTCATCGAACCAAACGAGCCAGGCGACCCGTTCAAAGTATCTGATGCAGATACGATGATGAATTACATCGCTCCTGAGTACAAAACTCAAGAATCAATCACCGTATTCACTAAACCAGGTTGCCCTTTCTGTATGAAGGCGAAACAAAACTTGATTGACCACGGTCTTCAATATGAAGAAGTGATTCTGGGTAAAGACGCAACAACAGTAAGTCTACGTGCAATCTCTGGTCGCACAACGGTACCTCAAGTGTTCATCGGTGGTAAACACATCGGCGGTAGCGAAGAGCTAGAAACGTACCTAGGTTAATAATTTGCCTAATGGGCTTGAGTTGGCAATCTCGCTATCCAGAACTCAGCCCTTGGTCTCCCAGAGCATCCCTCGCCTGGGAGACCACCCCCTCAATCACTTCCTATGCTTAGTCTTGATAACTGGTCGTCTTCACCGTTCAACCAGTTATCAAGATTAATGAACTCAAATTCACTCATCCAAACTAAGTCACTTCAACTGCGTTTGGAAAAAACGAGAATCCATTATGAAACAGTTAAATGTCGACGTGGCAATTATTGGTGGTGGTACAGCAGGTCTTGGCGCCTACCGCGCAGCAAAATCACACGCAGACAGCGTTGTGATGATCGAAGGTGGTCCTTACGGCACAACATGTGCTCGTGTCGGATGCATGCCGTCGAAACTTTTGATCGCCGCCGCTGAAAGCGTACACCAAATCGAGAAAGCACCGGGCTTTGGTGTACACCCACAAGGCAACATTTACATTAATGGTCGTGAAGTCATGGACCGAGTAAAGCGAGAACGTGACCGCTTTGTAGGCTTTGTGTTGGAAGGCGTCGATGAGATTCCTGCTGAAGATAAAGTGTCGGGTTATGCTAAGTTTACCAACGACAACACGTTAATCGTTGATGAGCACACTCAAATCACAGCTAAGCGTATTGTGATAGCAACCGGTTCGCGTCCTGCTTACCCTGCTGTATGGAATGAGCTCGGCGACCGCTTAGTGATTAACGATGATGTGTTCGATTGGGATGACTTGCCAGAATCCGTTGCAGTATTTGGTCCGGGTGTGATTGGTCTTGAATTGGGTCAAGCGTTGCATCGCTTAGGTGTAAATGTGAAGCTATTTGGTCTTGGTGGTCAAGTAGGACCATTGACCGACCCTGAAGTGATGGCGTATGCCGATAAAGCCTTCAAAGAAGAGTTCTACCTTGATGCCGATGTAAAAGTCGAAAACATGAAACGTATTACTTCACCAGAAAATGACGGTGAAGATAAGGTCGAAATCCAATTCATCAACCACGATGGTGAACTAGAAACCTTTATTGTTGATTACGTATTGGCAGCAACTGGTCGTCGCCCGAATGTCGACAAGCTAGCGATTGAAAACACCAATGTGGCACTGGATGAGCGCGGCGTACCAACGGCGGATCATTACACTCTGCAAACCTCGGTAGAGAGCATCTTTATCGCGGGTGATGCAAGCAATCAAATTCCATTATTACACGAAGCGGCAGATCAGGGGCGTATTGCTGGCGACAACGCAGGTCGTTTCCCTGATATTCGTGCAGGCCTGCGCCGCTCGCCAATCTCAGCAGTGTTCTCTGATCCACAAATTGCTATGGTAGGAGAAACCTTCAAGCAACTAGAAACGCGTTTTGGCACATGTGGCTGTTTCGCTACCGGTCAAGTATCGTTTGAAAATCAAGGTCGCTCACGCGTTATGCTTCGAAATAAAGGCATTCTGCATGTCTATGGGGAACAAGGTACTGGTCGCTTCTTGGGCGCAGAAATGATGGGACCAAACGCCGAACACCTAGCCCACCTGCTTGCTTGGGCACACCAAAATAAAATGACAGTATCTGAAATGCTTGATATGCCATTTTACCACCCTGTGATTGAAGAAGGCGTTCGCACTGCGCTACGAGATTTGAATGCGAAGCTCCACTTAGGTCCAGAGATGATCAAACATTGTCTTGATTGTGGACCTGGTTGCTAACACTCATTCTCTTTACCTCTCCCAGACAAACAAAAGCCTCGTCATAGACGAGGCTTTCTCATTCCAACTCTATCAGTTCAAACTGAGCAAAGTGGTTGTTTATGCAGTCATCATTGCGTAACGGCTAACAAGCACAATGGCAGTAAATCCAATTGTGAAGAAACCACCAGCAAGGCCTAGTGCTACTTTAAGTTCTGTCGACATTGTTATTTTCCTATTGTCTGGCTGACAGCGAACCATACACCAATTACGTGCTACACATTTTTAACCAAGTTAATTTTCCATTTTTGGTTCGATAGACACGACATAGAAACCAGACAAAGAGAAACTCAAACATGAGTTAGCCGTTATAATCAGGAACAAATAGATAGTGTGGATAGAACAATGGCTTGTCGAAGTTGCCAAGAGCACTGGTTTTGGAAAAAGATCGGACGTTGCCAACGATGCATGGATCAACTGACGGTACTTTCTGTTTTGTGTTGGATCGTGTGGTGGTTTGCGTTTAAAGATGATCCGCAAAGTATTGAATCGATCGCACTGATCTTTGCCGGATTTGCATTTAACGGCTTACTGTTTTTGCACCTATGGATGCGTTTTGTGGTTTTGCCGTGGCAACGCCGTCGTGGAAAAGAAAGTAAGGATGATCATCACTCAGATGATAGATAGAAAAAAGCCCCAAAACCAATACCGGTCTTGGGGCTCTCTTAGATTCTTCTAAGAAAAAGCAGTGGTACTTTAATAGACCGGGCTTCCTCTCAAAGGTTCCAAGTTTTTTCCAATTTTTTTAGTATTCTCTTAAATACTAATAGAATCATCAACCTAGGCTACGTTACTTTTCTGGATCAATTGTTCGAACAAGTTGATCTCTAGTGCAACTTCATCACACGCATGCTGACGCGGACACTGATCGCAATCTTTCAGTACTTTTTCTGGTAGCAACGACTTCGAGGTTGGCAAGAAGCTCTGCTTCATAAAGAACTCTGGCGTACGTGTCAGCACAAAGACTTTCTTGATAGCCATTTGGCGTGCTTTCTCAACCAGATAGTTAACAATCGCACTGCCCTGCCCTTGGCCTTGCCAACCAGCTTCAATGCCTAGAGAGCGAATTTCTGCTAACCCTGAGTCATAGACATACAAAGATGCACAACCAGTAACCTCTCCGTGGTGCTCGGCAACCGCGAAGGAGCCAATATCACGTACCAACTCATTGCGTGAGCGCGGTAGGTTTTCCCCCATATTCGCCCAATAAGCAACCATACCTTCTACGGTTTCAATATCGGTTAGACGAGCAGGTCGAACTTTCACTGCTGATGTATCACGTTGAGAAAGGCGCTTGTCTGCTTGATCAACAGCGTAAGCCACTTGTTGAGGAGACACACCACCTAGTGCACAACGTTTCTCAAGACACGAGTCGATGGTAAGAATGTCATACACATCCGCTTCAATCACTTCAGAGAAAGCTTTCAGCTCTTCAATCGACAATTCTTCCAACGCACAGCCTTTGGCAATAGCACCGACCACAGCGACACCGACAATATGGTGCGCTTCACGGAATGGGATGCCTTTCGCTACTAGGTAGTCAGCCAGTTCGGTAGAGTTTGCGTAACCTTGTTTCGCGGCTTCTAACGTACGCTCACCATTAACCTTGATGCCATCAAAACACAGTGCCGCCATTTCCATGCAATCGTTCCATGTATCAAGTGCATCAAACAGGCCTTCTTTGTCTTCCTGCATGTCTTTGTTGTAAGCCAGTGGCAGCGCTTTCACTGTCATCATCATGCCAGCAAGTGCACCATATACACGGCCTGTCTTACCACGAATAAGCTCGAGTGCATCTGGGTTTTTCTTTTGCGGCATCAGAGAAGAACCTGACGTCACGGTATCGGCTAATTCAATAAAGTTAGATTCACCCGAGTTGTAGAAGATCATATCTTCCGCCAAACGAGACAGGTGCAACATCGATATAGACGCCACAGACATCAACTCCATCACGTGGTCACGGTCAGAAACCGAGTCCAACGAGTTACGTGTTGCGCGATGGAAACCGAGATTGTGAGCTAACTCTTCACGATCGATTGGGTAAGCGGTGCCCGCAAGCGCTCCAGAACCAAGTGGACACGTGTCCAAACGCTTAAGTGCGTCACTCAGACGCGAGTAGTCACGTTCAAACATTTCAACATAAGCCAAACACCAGTGCGCAAACGTCACAGGTTGAGCACGTTGCAAGTGAGTGTAACCAGGAAGAACGGTACCTTGATGTTGCTTGGCAACGCCAACCATCTGAGTTTGTAAGCGATCAAGTGCAATTAACAATTGCTGACCTTGCTGGCGACACCAAAGTTTAAGGTCGGTTGCCACTTGGTCGTTACGTGAACGTCCCGTGTGTAGTTTTTTACCTAGGTCGCCGACCTTGTTGATCAGTTGCTGCTCTACCCAAGAGTGGATATCTTCCGCATCCGAACGTAGGATTTGCTGAGGGTCTTCCATAACTTCAAGCTTGAGCTCATTGAGAGCTAGTTCTAGCTTTTGCTGCTCATCTGCTGATAATACGTCAACAGAAAGCAAGGCTTTTGACCACGCAATTGAACCAACAATATCTTGCTCAGCCAATCGGTAATCGAAACGCAATGAATCGTTGAAGTCCTTAAATCTGGTGTCTGCCGCTTGGGTAAATCTTCCGCCCCATAATGCCATTGCGTTTCTCCTGATGACTATTGCTTACGCTAACGTATTCTTCATTAAGTGTTGACCAAATCGGTGGTCATTTGCTCACTTTTTCTTATGCCTCAACGTTACGATAATCACAGATAAAAATAAAGTAGAAATTCAATATTTTTACATATTTATTCATGATTATTTTATCTTTATGCCTACGAGGTCAGCAAAAACGAAAAAGACCCGCCAATAGTGGCAGGTCTCTTATCTTATAAGGCGCTAAATTGGTTTATTTTTTCTGGCTGTTCAACGCACGAATACGGCTTGATAGCGAGTAAAGACGGATAAAGCCTTCAGCATGGCTTTGGTCATAAACTTCATCTTCACCAAAAGTAGCAAATTCTTCAGAGTACAAACTGTTATCCGAACGTTTTTGCGTTACCGTTGCGTGGCCTTTGTAAAGCTTCACAACCACTTCGCCATTCACGTCTTGCGCGAGCTCTTCAGAAGCCGCAAGAATAGACTTACATAGCGGCGTGAACCAACGACCATCGTACACAAGATGAGATGCTTTCAGGCCAAGCTCCTCGCGGAATTCAAATGACGCTTTGTCCAGCACCAGTTGCTCTACAGCACGCAGCGCTTCCATCATGATGGTGCCACCCGGAGTTTCGTAGCAACCACGAGACTTCATACCCACTAGACGGTTTTCGACAATATCGATACGACCAACACCGTGCTTCGCACCTTTTTCGTTTAGGTAAACCAACGCGTTGTATGGTGTCATCGCTTCGCCGTCTACCTCAACAACTTCACCTTTCGCTACTTTCAGCGTCACGGTTTCAGCTTCATTCGGTGCTTGCTCTGGATCTACAGTCCAAGCCCAGCAATCTTCATTTGGCGCATTCCATGTATCTTCTAGAACGCCACCTTCAGTAGAAATGTGCCATGCGTTCGCATCACGCGAGTAGATCTTAGTAAGAGAAGCCGTACAAGGGATATTGCGCTCTGCTAGGTAATCCAGACATTCTTCACGGCTCACGAGATCCCACTCACGCCAAGGCGCAATAACATGCAGATCTGGTGCTAGAGCTGCAAATGCACCTTCAAAGCGTACTTGGTCGTTACCTTTACCGGTACAGCCATGACACAGAGCGTCTGCACCGACTTTACGTGCGACCTCAACCTGCGCTTTGGCAATGATTGGACGCGCCATTGATGTACCTAGTAGGTATTTACCTTCGTAGTAAGCACCCGTTTTAAGTGTCGGGTAAATGTAGTCTGCGACCATTTCTTCTTTCAGGTCAGCGATGTAGCACTCTGAAGCACCTGAAGCTTTTGCTTTCGCTTCAATACCTTCTAGCTCCTCTGCACCTTGACCAACATCGGCAACGAAAGCTACTACTTCACAGTCGTAGTTCTCTTTTAGCCACGGGATGATTACTGAAGTATCTAGACCGCCTGAGTATGCGACTACCACTTTATTTACGTTCACTTTGCTCATGTTTTTTCTCCAAACTTAACTGGCGCTGCTCTCGGCGGTCAGTGCCAACCACTTCCTAATGTTCAATTCTTTAACTGGTTTGCTTCTGCTCTATTGCGGCAGAAACTGCGTTCCGATACTTTCACCCGCAAATAACTGGGTCAGTTTCTCTGGGTAACGCCATGTCGCGACTTCGATAGGACGACCAAGATCATTGGCAGCCTCCAAAGCGGCTTTAACTTTGACGATCATACCGTCGGTGATTACTTGCCCTTTGATCAATGCATCGGCTTCTTGCTCGGATAGCGTTTTGATCAGGTGACCTTTGCCATCGAGTACACCGCTCACATCGGATAGAAGCACTAACTCCGCATCCAATGCGCCCGCTACCGCTACCGCAGCTTGGTCAGCATTCACATTCATCATCTGACCTTTTTCAGTCAGACCAATTGAGCTGATGATCGGCAGTGCACCTGCGCTTAGCACCGCTTGTAAAAGGGTTGAATCACCTGGTGATGCTTTGCCTACAGCGCCTAGCTCTGGATCAAGTACTTCAACATGACATAACCCACCATCGGCGAGACTAAGACCCACTGCATTCAGACCATCCGCAATCGCTTGACCTTGAAGCAATTTGTTTGCTGTGCCTGCAAGCGCGCCTGCAATCACAGGAATTTGCTCATAAGGCGTCACGCGAAGACCGTTTTTCTTTACGGTTTCAAGCTGAAGCTTTGCCATCAACTCATCAACTAGGTAGCCACCGCCATGAACGATGGCGATTTGTCGCTGTGCTGATTTTTGGTATGCCGCAATAGCAGTAAACAGTTGGCTTAAGGTTTGAGTGCAAGATAGAGCTGCACCACCGAGCTTAATGACTAAAGGAGCTTGATTGGTTTGCGTCATCGCATTTCCCTCTTTCAACGACTACAGCAACGCTGTCAGTTCTGGGTAACCGTAATGAATATTGAGACATTGCATCGCTTGACTCGATGCACCTTTAAGTAGGTTGTCGATAGCCGAAATCACAATGATGTGTTCGCCTTGAACCTTCCAGCCGATATCACAGAAAGGGGTATTTTCGACATCCTGAATACGTGGAATACCATCACCTTTAAGACGAACCGCAGGCTTGCCTTGGTAAGCTTGTTCAAACGCTTTCGCCACTTGTGCTTCCGTCACGCCTTGCGAAAGTTTCATGGTGATCGTGGCAAGAATGCCGCGCTTAAAGTTGCCTAGGTGTGGAGTAAAAATCACATCGCAACCCAAATGCAGAGCAATCTCTGGTTGGTGACGATGGTTAAAGACACCGTAAGGTTGCAAGCTCACTTCGCAGAAGCTGTTAACCATGGAAGCTTTACGCCCTGCACCTGATACACCACTGGTTGCGTTAATCACAGGCCATTGGTTGGTATCCAGTAATTCGTGTTCTAATAAAGGTTTGATTGCAAGCTGTGAAGCGGTTGGGTAGCAACCTGCCACTGCAATCAAAGGAGTGGTTTTTATTGATTCTTGGTTCCACTCTGCTAAGCCGTATGCAGCTTTATCTAGCCAGTTGTTATATTGATGTTCGAAGCCATAAAAGGTGTTGTAGAAGCCTTCGCTTTTCACACGGAATGCACCGGATAAATCGAATACCTGACAGCCTGCCTCTAAGAAAATTGGGGCTAAGTCGTGGCTCACTTCATGTGCTGTAGCCAGAAAGACCACATCTGACGCTTGAGCAACCTGCTCAGGGTCAGTCAGCGGCGAAACTGGCATATCAATCACACCCGCTAACTTGCCGTGCAATTGAGCAATGTTCTTTCCTGCATCTACGCTATTGGCGGAAACGTATAAACCTGATAGCGTGAGTTCAGGGTGTTTGTTGACCATTAAAGCCAACTCTGCGCCGGTGTAGCCGCTGGCTCCGATAATCGTGGTTTTTAGCATTACATGACATCCATATACTTAAGGCTGAAAATGACTATTCATATTTAATTTTTGCTTTATTTTGATTTTTTATTCAATAAATATGATTTAATATGTGTTTTACATTTTTGTGCTCTGTCTGTCAACAGGAGAATTGAAGAATCCATGCAATTACCAAGTTTTCTAGAGGTCTATGAAGGACTGATCAGTACCTCTTCGATAAGCTCAACCGATCCAAGTTGGGATCAAGGCAATGCCAAAGTGATCGAGAAGCTGGCATCTTGGTTTAAAGATCTTGGCTTTAGTGTTGAAGTGATCGAAGTGGAACCAGGCAAACACAATATGATCGCACGTATGGGTGAAGGTGAAGGCGGCTTACTTCTCGCAGGCCATAGTGATACCGTTCCATTTGATGAAGGACGTTGGAGTTTTGACCCACATAAGCTGACCGAGAAAGACAACCGCTTTTACGGTTTAGGTACTGCGGATATGAAAGGCTTCTTTGCCTTTATTTATGAAGCGGTAAAGAAAGTCGACTGGAGTAAACAAACCAAGCCGCTGTATGTGTTGGCGACCTGTGATGAAGAAACCACCATGCTGGGTGCGCGTCATTTCACTGAGAACGCACCTTTTAAACCGGATTACTGCATCATTGGTGAACCCACCAGCCTTGTACCCATTCGAGGTCACAAAGGACATGTGGCAAATGCTATTCGCGTAACAGGTAAATCCGGTCACTCATCGGATCCTGCACTTGGTGTCAACGCCATTGAAATCATGCATGAGGTCATGTTTGCCATGATGCAACTGCGTGACAAGCTAGTGAAAGAGTACCACCACCCTGGTTTTGCCATTCCAAGCCCTACCCTAAACCTCGGTCATATTCATGGCGGTGACAGTGCAAACCGGATTTGCGGTTGCTGCGAACTGCATTATGACGTGCGTCCTCTTCCTGGTATTAGCCTTGATGGTTTAGAGAACATGCTGCGCGGAGCCTTGAAAGAAGTCGAAGCGAAATGGCCAGGGCGATTAGAAATCATTCCCCTGCACGAGCCAATTCCGGGGTACGAATGCCAACACGACCACCCATTTATCGGTGGTGTAGAAGAGATCTGCCAAACCAGTTCAGAAACCGTTAACTACTGTACTGAAGCACCATTTCTTCAACAGTTGTGCCCAACACTGGTTTTAGGTCCCGGCTCGATTGACCAAGCTCACCAACCTGATGAGTTCTTGTCATTCGACTTTATCGACCCAACCATCGACGTGTTATCACGTGCGATGGTGAAATATTGTTGTTAGTCGCATTCTGTACTTTCCTCACAATGCAGCTCGATTGAGCTGCATTTTGTTATCTGCGCCACGCCCCCTCTAGCACGCTATATCCTTCTTTTAGAGCGTTATTTTGTAATTAATTTTCACTTCTCCTTCGATAAGCTGACCTATTTTTGCTCTAAATCAGGAGAGAAGTGGAATAATTGCAATCTATGCGTGCTTTATTTGACTAGAACTGGTGCTTTTCGCTAGATTGGAGTCTTAACAAGGACAATGGATGTAGTTTTTTTACGAGGCAGGATGACAATGAACGAGAAATACGCCGCACTCAAAAGCAATGTGCGCATGCTGGGCCACTTACTGGGCAACACAATTCGCGATGCCCACGGCGAAGAAATCTTCGAGAAAGTGGAAACCATTCGTAAATTATCCAAATCGGCTCAAGCTGGAAATAATGCTGACAGAGACAGCTTAATCGAAGAGATTAAAAGCTTGCCAGATGAGCAATTGACGCCCGTGACCCGCGCGTTCAACCAATTTCTAAACCTGACCAATATTGCTGAGCAATACCACACCATTTCACGCCATTGTGAAGAGCATATCTGCGAACCTGACGCAATTAACTCGCTGTTCTCAAAGCTGGTGCAAAATGATGTGAGCAAGCTAGACACGGCACAAGCGGTTCGCGACCTGAACATTGAATTGGTTCTAACTGCGCACCCGACCGAAATCACTCGTCGAACCATGATCAATAAGCTTGTGAAGATCAACGAGTGTCTATCTAAGCTTGAGCTGAGCGATCTCTCTTTCAAAGAGCGTAAGAAAACTGAACGTCGCCTTGAGCAACTTATCGTTCAAAGCTGGCACTCTGATGTTATCCGTCAGCAGCGCCCGACACCGCTTGATGAAGCTAAATGGGGCTTTGCAGTGGTCGAAAACTCACTATGGGAAGCCGTACCTGACTTCTTACGTGAAATGAACGACCGCCTGAAATCTTACCTTGGCGAAGGTCTGCCAATTGATGCTCGCCCAGTGCACTTCTCTTCTTGGATGGGTGGTGACCGCGACGGTAACCCATTTGTAACCCACAGCGTGACTCGTGAAGTACTGCTTCTATCTCGCTGGAAAGCAGCTGACCTATATCTTAACGACATCAACGAACTGATCAGCGAACTGTCAATGACAGTGTGCAACGATAAAGTCCGTGAGCTTGCAGGTGAAGATCAACACGAACCATACCGTGCGATTCTGAAACAACTTCGCTCACTATTGAACGAAACTAAAGACATTCTAGACGCGAAAGTTCACGGCCAGAAATTGGCAGTCAAAGCACCTCTGCAAAAAGTAGAGCAGCTTTGGGAACCACTTTACGCGTGTTACCAATCGCTAAACGAATGTGGCATGGGCGTGATTGCCAACGGCTCACTGCTGGATACGCTGCGCCGCGTTAAAGCATTCGGTATCCACCTAGTTCGTCTCGATATTCGTCAAGAAAGTACTCGTCATGCTGATGTGCTTTCTGAATTGACTCGTTACCTAGGCATTGGTGACTATGAGCAGTGGAGCGAGCAAGACAAGATTGCTTTCTTAACCAACGAACTTGCATCTAAGCGCCCTCTTCTACCTCGCGACTGGGAGCCATCAGAGCCAGTTAAAGAGGTTTTGGATACCTGTAAGATTGTGGCAGCACAACCTCGCGAAGCGTTTGGTGCTTACGTTATCTCAATGGCACGTACCGCTTCTGACGTACTTGCCGTGCATCTACTGCTACAAGAAGCGGGTTGCCCTTACCGCATGGACGTATGTCCACTGTTCGAAACGCTAGACGATTTGAACAACGCAGAAGCGGTAATCAAGCAGCTGATGGGCATTGATCTATACCGCGGCTTTATCCAAAACCACCAAATGGTGATGATTGGCTACTCTGACTCTGCAAAAGATGCAGGCGTAATGTCAGCAGGTTGGGCGCAATACCATGCGATGGACTCTCTGGTTAAGGTTGCAGAAGAAGAAGGCGTTGAACTCACACTATTCCACGGTCGCGGCGGTACAATTGGTCGTGGTGGTGCGCCGGCTCACGCTGCACTACTATCTCAACCACCTAAGAGCCTGAAAGGCGGTCTGCGCGTAACCGAACAAGGTGAGATGATCCGCTTTAAGCTGGGTCTACCTGATGTCGCAGTCAACAGCTTCAACTTGTATGCAAGTGCAATCCTAGAAGCGAACCTACTGCCGCCACCAGAGCCTAAACAAGAGTGGCGTGACTTAATGGATGTGCTGTCCGAGGTGAGCTGTGAAGCCTACCGTAGCGTCGTTCGTGGTGAGCCAGACTTCGTGCCTTACTTCCGCCAAGCAACACCTGAACTTGAGCTAGGTAAACTGCCTCTAGGTTCTCGCCCTGCAAAACGTAACCCGAACGGTGGCGTGGAAAGTTTACGTGCGATTCCTTGGATCTTCTCTTGGAGCCAAAACCGTTTGGTTCTTCCAGCATGGCTAGGGGCTGGGGAAGCGATTCAATACTCAGTAGACAAAGGCCATCAGGCACTACTGGAAGAAATGTGTCGTGAATGGCCATTCTTCTCGACTCGCCTAGGTATGCTTGAGATGGTGTACACCAAGTGCAACATGGACATCTCTCGTTACTATGATCAGCGCTTAGTTGAGGAGCAGCTTCAACCGCTGGGTGATCGCTTACGAGATCAACTTCAACAGGACATTAAGTCTGTCCTGAACGTAGAAAACAACGAGAACTTGATGCAAAGCGATCCTTGGGGACTAGAATCCATTCGCCTACGTAACATCTACGTAGAGCCATTGAACATGCTTCAAGCTGAATTGCTGTACCGTACTCGCCAGACTGAAGAATCTTCTGCAAACTTAGAAGAAGCACTGATGGTAACCATTGCAGGTATTGCAGCTGGTATGCGTAACACAGGCTAACCAAGCTACGCATAAAGAACCAAAGGCTGAGTTAATACTCAGCCTTTGTTACTACTAACCAATCACTTCTACTATTTGAGCAATACGCAACCAGACATTTAATCCAAGAAAAAAACAAAAAGTCCCCACCAAACAACATAAAACACTACACAAAAACACTATTGAGTATTTTATTAGTTTTTTTGGGTAATTTTGTCCTACTATTCCACTTCATGCTTATTATTTATATACTACTTGCCTGCTGGAAGCTCACAAATCCAATCAAATAGGCTCCAGCTCGATGGAAACACCCATCACTCTAGGTGATAAACGGCTTTAAGGTGACAGGACCAACATTGTTGGTGCTATTTACACATAAAAAACTCAAGCGTCAGAAAGAGCGCAAATGAAAGTGTAAGTAGCTTGTTTACAAGTTTATTGACCATTTGGATTGAAGACATGTCATTACCACACGTAATTTTAACTGTTCTTAGCACTCGCGACGCAACCGGTTACGACATCACTAAAGAATTCTCAGCTAGCATCGGTTACTTCTGGAAAGCAAGTCACCAACAAGTTTACCGTGAACTAAACAAAATGGCTGAGAAAGAGCTGGTTACTTGCGTACTTGAACCGCAAGAAGGCAAACCTGACCGTAAGGTTTACTCAATTACTGACGCTGGCCGTGGCGCATTAGGTGAGTGGTTCGATCAACCAACAGCACACCCAACAGTACGTGATGAGTTCTCTGCTAAGCTAATGGCTTGTGCAGTGCAACCTGCGACACCGTTTCGTGACCAACTTTCTGAACTTGTGGAAGAGTCTCGTAAACTGGTTTCTCATTACAAAGAGATTGAAGCCGCGTACTACGCAACACCATCAACACTAGACAAACAAGCACGACTAGAGCGTCTAACACTTCGTCGTAACTTAATGCTACGTGAAGCGTGGATTAACTGGGCAGAAGAAGTGCTAACAGAACTTGAAGTGATTGGCTAATTCGTCGCTTTGAATAAAACGAAAAAGGCTTGCCGATGGGCAAGCCTTTTGTCTATCTGGGGAAAACGTATTAAGCGCCTACTGCGACTTGTGGGCGAACACCGAGCGTATGGCATAGTGCATAAGTCATCTCTGCACGGTTAAGTGTGTAGAAGTGGAAGTCCTTCACGCCTTCACGGCTTAAGACACGCACCATATCAATCGCTTGGCTAGCACCAACAAGCTGACGCGTCACAGGATCATCATCCAAACCTTCAAACTGTTTGCTCATCCAACCCGGCACTTTCACGTTGTTCTGCGCAGCGAAGCGAGACGCTTGTTTGAAGTTTGATACAGGCAAGATCCCCGGAACGATTTCTACATCAATCCCTGCCGCTACACAGCGATCACGGAAGCGTAGGTAAGATTCCACATCAAAGAAGAATTGGGTAATTGCACGGTTTGCCCCTGCTTCAACCTTACGCTTTAAGTTAAGCAGATCCGATTGTGCGCTTTTCGCTTCTGGGTGTACTTCTGGGAATGCTGCCACTGAGATATCAAAATCATGGCGTGCTTTAAGCAGCTCTACCAAGTCTGACGCATACATATCTGGCGCACCACCACCTGGTGGAATATCACCGCGCAGCGCAACAATGTTCTTGATACCGTTATTCCAGTAATCGTCAGCAATGTCGATCAATTCATCACGAGTTGCGTCGATACACGTTAGGTGAGGCGCAGCAACAAGACCCGTCGCTGCTTTGATTTCTTTGATGATAGAGTGGGTTCTGTCACGCTCGCCTGAATTTGCGCCATAAGTAACAGAAACGAATTTTGGTTGAAGAGTTTTAAGGCGGTGCACTGAGTTCCACAGTGTTTCTTCCATCTTTTCACTGCTTGGTGGGAAAAACTCAAATGAGACGTTGATATTGTCTGATAGTTCAGCGATATTCTGGTTTAAGGCATCAATATGCCCTGCATGTGTGTATCCCATCTTACTCTCCCTGTGGCAACTCCACCACGAAATCAAAATCCTTAAATCGACGTTTAGACGTCTATATGTCTCCAGAATGTATTGAATACGATTTAATGTCAACCTTGTGATTATGAATTTTTCTCAAGTTAATAATTAGGATAGTTCAAGTTCCTAAGTGACAACCTCATCGCCTAACTCTGTGATTCAGTATGGCATTATCAAGACAATAAAAAAACCCGGAAGCCATCCGAGGTTTTGTGGTAGTTCGCAAAATTGGGCTTAGTAAGATTTAGAATAAGCCAGCTAGGCGATTAAGATCAGATTGAATCGCACCGGCCGTCACTTCACGTCCTGCGCCCGGACCACGAATCACTAATGGGTTGTCTTTGTACCATTTACTCTCAATTGCGAAAATGTTGTCACACGGTAGTAAGTTCGCTAAAGCATGCTCTCGTGATAGTGCCTCAACTCCTACCGTTGCTTTACCGTTACGCTCGAGACGGGCGACATAACGTAGCACTTGGTCGTTTCTTTGAGCTTTAGTTAGGCGCTCTTGCAGGATTTCACTTAAGGTATCACCTTGGTCAAAGAAAGCGTCTAGGCTCAAATCTCGCAACTCTTCTGGTACCAACGATTCGACCTTCACACTTTCAGGTTCAATATCCAAACCAGACTCACGAGCTAAGATAACCAACTTTCGCATCACATCAGAACCATCTAAATCTGAGCGAGGATCGGGCTCAGTCAAACCTTGCTGCCATGCTAAGTCGACTAGTTCAGTAAATGGTACCGAACCATCAAATTGTTGGAATAGCCAAGATAGCGTACCTGAGAAGATACCCGACAGTGCGACAATCTCGTCACCGCTTTCACGCAAATCTCGAACGGTGTGATTTATTGGTAGCCCCGCACCAACCGTCGCGTTGTATAGCCAATGACGGCCAATCTTAGCGAAAGCATCTTGTACTTGATGGTAATACTGACTATCAGCTGAACCTGCCACCTTGTTCGCCGAGATAAGATGAATACCTTGCTGTGCAATTTCTACATAACGTGCCGCCAGATCTTTACTCGCAGTGACATCCAGTACCACCGCTTCGTCGAAATTTTGAATCGCACCGAGCTTAGTTAGCCAATTGCTATCATTCTCTATGCTTTCATCATCAAAGCGCTGAGCAACCGTTGCTGCATCAATCCCGTTTTCATCAAACCAGTAAGTTTGGCTATCTACCACCGCCACTAAATCAAAGCTCATGCCGTGGCGTTTTTCGAGCTCTTCTTTTTGCTCTGCGAACAGTGATAACCAACTTGAACCAATATTACCTTTACCACACAAGGCAACCGCTACGCGCTTTTGCGCTTGAAACAGCTGACTATGAATACTTTGTACTAACTCTTCCACTTCGGCTCGGCGTAATACTGCGACGAGACTCAGCCCTGATTGTGCCTCTGAGATAAATTCAACCGGAGAGTCTTTTAACTGCTGATAAAAACCAAAGCAATGATTGGCGTTTTTCGTGACCCCTGCACCTACCGCTGCGAGCAGTGAGTAACCCTCTTTCAGTTTAATTTCAGCTTCAACCGCCAACTCTTGAAGGTAAGCCAATGCACCACCGGCTATCTCGGACGTGTACGCTAAGCGCAATGTTTGTTGGTCTTCTTGCGCTTCAAATGCTAGTGGCTCTAATTGAGCGCGCTTTAACGCTTGCAACACTTCTTTCTGCGCTCGCTCAAAATCATGACCATGCACAAATGAAAGTTGCACGAGTAACACTTCATCAAGAGAGGTAATGATTTTAGCGCCACGACCAGATGCTAATACACGCTCAATTCGGGTTGAGCCAGACTCCGGTTGATAGCTGCATTTGAGGTTCAAATCCATCGTACTTTGAGCAACAGGTTGAAGCGTGCGACTGTGCAATACCGGAGCAGCTAAGCGAGCAAGTTCACTTGCTTCATCTAAACGCAGTAGGGGCAACAAGCATGCATCAGAGACTAAACGTGGATCCGCACTATACACACCTGCGACATCACTCCAAATAGTAACAGTACTAGCTTCTGCCAGTGCACCAATGACAGTAGCCGAGTAATCAGAACCATTACGGCCTAACAGTACTGTCTCTCCCGCCTCATTCTGTGCCATAAACCCTGTGATAATCACTCGCTGATGATTATGTTGTGCTAATGCTTCTTTAATTAGAGCGTAAGAACGAGCGCGGTCGACTTCTGGCTGTGTACCTACTTCTGCACGTAAAAAGGTACGAGAGTCTTGTGCAACCGCTGGCAAACTCTGCTGCGACAGCAATGCAGCAAGTAAGCGTGAAGACCATACCTCACCATGTCCAAGCACTGCGGCTTTTTGAGCTTCTGTTAACGGAGCCGTTAACTCTGCTAGAGTACTGAATTCATCTTGAAGGGAAGCAAGCAGTTGCGTCTGTGCCTCACCTGTTAACAAAGCTTCTACCAATTCAGTTTGGAATTGTCTCAAGCTTTGTAACGCTTCATGCGCAACACGACCGTCTTTATCTAAACCTTCAAGAAACTCGATCAAGCGATTGGTGGTTTTCCCTGCCGCAGACACCACGACTAAATCATTTTCGGCTGAATACTCTTTTAGTATTTCAACCACACGTAAATAGCATTCGGGGTTGGCTAAACTGCTGCCGCCAAATTTATGCAGCTGACGTTGTACACTCATGACTTTTCTCTCTCCCGATTACTGTGCTGCTTTTAAAAATGCTTGCTCAAGATCGGCGATCAAATCCTGTGCATCTTCAAGACCAACGGATAAGCGCAGTAACTGTTGAGAAACACCAGCTTCAGCTAATGCCGCTTCCCCCATCGCGCGATGTGTCATCGATGCAGGATGACAAATCAAGCTTTCAACCCCACCCAAGGACTCAGCTAACGAAAACAATTCCAGCTCTTTTACAAACACTTTGAGCTGTTCAAATGATCCTGCGAATTCGAAGCTCAACATAGAGCCAAAACCGGATTGCTGCTTCTTGGCGATGTCATGTCCAGGATGCTCTGGCAAACTTGGGTGATAAATCTGTGCAACTAACGATTGAGTCTGTAAGTAAGCAAGTACATCTTGAGAACTTTCTTCATGAACTCGCATTCGCGCACCCAGCGTACGAATTCCTCTTAATGTCATGTAACTGTCGAATGGTGTTCCCGTCGCCCCAATGCAATTGCCCCACCACGCCAGCTCTTCTGCATGCTCTTCACTCTTAGTGATCACCACACCACCAATAACGTCGGAGTGACCGTTAATGTATTTCGTCGTAGAGTGGATAACAAAATCCGCACCTAGCTCCAAAGGCTTTTGGTACACAGGTGTCAAAAAGGTATTGTCCACGGCAACCAGTGCACCGACTTGTTTTGCCTTTTCACACACAGCGGCAATATCGACCACGCGCACAAGCGGGTTTGACGGTGTTTCTAGCAAGATAAGCTTTGGTTTTTTCGCAATCGCCGCATCAAGAGCTTGCTGATCCGACTGATCGACAAACTGCACTTTAAAATCACCCTTGTTCGCACGAGTATTGAAAAGACGATAGGTACCGCCGTAGCAATCGTGCGGCGCTACAATTAGATCATCAGGACCAAGAAACGTCGATACCCAAAGGTTTAATGCTGATGTACCACAGTTAGTGACAACCGCTCCTTTGCCTGATTCAAGCTCGTACAATGCTTGCTCTAGTAAGCCTCGGTTAGGGTTACCAGAACGGGTATAATCGTATTGAGGCACTTCACCGAATGCAGGGAAGCCATAGTTAGTAGAAAGGTAAATAGGTGGTACAACAGCGTTGTATTGGCTGTCTGACTCGATACCAGTGCGTACAGCAATGGTCGCAGGCTTACGGGTGCTCATGGGTGTATCCTTTCACGGGTGGTGACATCTAAATGGGAATGCGCTATATCTAGCTTGTATTGCTCAATTGATTAACACTCTTCCCTAACTATTAACCTCACTTTACTTGTCTAAAAATGAGACGTCAACACTTCTAGACGTCCATATGTCTTTGCTTATGGCAGTAAATGCAGCTAAAATCAGCACCTATATTTATTTTTCTAACTTATTACATTAATGAAGGTGCGCAATGGCTGACTGGAATGGCGAATACATTAGCCCGTATGCTGAGCACGGTAAAAAAAGCGAACAAGTGAAAAAGATTACCGTCTCAATCCCGCTAAAAGTTTTAAAAGTGCTGACTGATGAGCGAACACGCCGCCAGATCAACAACTTACGCCATGCGACTAACAGTGAACTACTGTGTGAAGCGTTCCTACACGCTTACACAGGTCAACCACTGCCAACTGATGAAGATTTGCGTAAAGACCGTCCAGACGATATTCCTACCGAAGCAAAAGCAATCATGACAGCGATGGGAATCGAATTCGAAGCATTCGACGAAGAATAATTGCTTACAAATTCGTCGATGATAGAAGCTGTGCTGGGGACGGTTTCCAAGAACAAAAAAAGGGACGCTCTCGCGTCCCTTTTTTATTTTTAAATTTTACTTTACCACTATTGAGCCATGTAATTCTCTGGCATTTCAATACGTGCCACACCAGAGTCAACCGCAGCTTGAGCCACCGCTTTTGCCACGCGTGGTAGTAGGCGTGAATCCATTGGCTTTGGAATGATGTAGTCAGTTCCGAACTCTAGCTTATCGACGCCAGCTGCTTTTAATACCGCTTCCGGTACTGGCTCTTTCGCCAATTCACGAATCGCGTCAACCGCAGCCAGTTTCATTTCATCATTGATCTCGCTTGCACGAACATCCAATGCACCACGGAAGATGAATGGGAAACACAATACGTTGTTTACTTGGTTCGGGTAGTCACTGCGACCTGTACCCATGATCAAGTCGTCACGCACTTCGTGAGCCAATTCAGGTTTGATTTCTGGATCTGGGTTTGAACATGCGAACACAACTGGCTTGTCTGCCATGAGCTTCAATGCTTCTGCAGGCAGTAGATTTGGACCCGATACACCCAAGAAAAGATCTGCACCTTCAATCACATCTTCCAACGTGCGCTTATCTGTATTGTTAGCAAACAGCTGTTTGTATTCATTGAGATCATCACGACGCGTGTGGATCACCCCTTTACGATCCAGCATGTAGATCTTCTCGCGCATCGCGCCACATTTGATCAACAGCTCCATACACGCGACTGCCGCCGCACCCGCGCCTAAACAAACAATCGTTGAGTCTTCGAGCTTCTTACCTTGCAGCTCGATTGCATTCAACATACCTGCTGCCGTTACGATCGCTGTACCGTGTTGATCGTCATGGAATACTGGCACGTCACAGCGCTCAATCAGACGCTTTTCAATCTCAAAACAATCTGGGGCTTTGATATCTTCTAGGTTGATACCACCGAATGTATCAGCAATATTTGCTACTGTGTCGACAAATTCGTCGATCGTGCGGTGTTTTACTTCGATATCAATTGAGTCTAAACCAGCAAAGCGTTTGAACAATAGCGCTTTACCTTCCATTACTGGTTTAGAAGCCAGCGGGCCAAGATTACCAAGACCAAGAATAGCCGTGCCGTTAGAAATAACCGCAACCATGTTGCCCTTCGCTGTGTACTTATACACGTTGTCAGCGTTCTGTGCGATTTCACGTACAGGTTCTGCAACACCAGGGCTGTATGCAAGAGCAAGGTCATTTGCAGTTTCAGCAGGCTTAGTTAGCTCTACGGCAATTTTTCCTGGGGTTGGATATGCATGGTAATCCAATGCTTGTTGGCGGCGTTCTTCTTCTGGGGTGACTTCTTGGCGATTGTCTTCAGACATGGATCGTTTCTCTTTGTTATTTTTCGGTAAGGGGGAATAAATTCTAAAGGATAGAAGTCAAACTTCATAGGCTAGATTGCGAGCGATATCCTTAAAAGGGCCGATAATAAAAGAGATTAGACCAGATATTAGTGATGAGCACCCTGTTTACTGGTCAGGTGCTCTTTTTATCACTTGGTTTGGATAGGAAAACAGCGAAATATAATCTCACTCTTCATCGACATATTGTGCTTGTAGGTAATTTTCTATACCTGACATCTGGATCAAACCGAGTTGAGTCTCAAGCCAGTCAACGTGCTCTTCTTCGTCTTCGAGAATATCTTGAAACAGATCTCTAGAGACATAATCGCGAATATCCTCAGCGTAAGCGATGGCATCTTTCAAATCTGGAATGGCGGCCATCTCAAGTTTAAGGTCACACTCAAGCATTTCTTTGGTATCTTCACCGATCATAAGTTTGCCGAGGTCTTGTAAATTAGGTAACCCCTCAAGGAACAGAATACGCTCGATCAAGTGATCAGCATGTTTCATTTCATCGATCGACTCGTGGTATTCCTTATCTGCGAGATGCTTTAATCCCCAGTCTTTATACATACGGGCATGCAGAAAATATTGGTTGATCGCGATGAGCTCGTTACCGAGTATCTTATTGAGATGTTGAATAATGATTGGATCGCCTTTCATGGCAAAGCCCTCCTCTTTGGCTTCATTTAAATGTAGAAGCAAATTAGAAGGTGTCAAAAAGGCTCAGCTAATATTTAGCTAGCTTGTTTCAGCATTAGGTATTCAGTTTCAGCTAAAATTTCTTTCGCTTGCTTGATGCACTTACCGCATTGACTTCCCAACGCCGTACATCTTTTAATTCCTTTTATATCTGTTACGCCTTCATCTATCGCCAACTTCCTAATTTTCTTGTCAGAGACGCCATGGCAAAGACAAACGTACATATTCACTACCTTTAAATTTCACTATGGAGTGAAATTTAAACAAGAATCGTTCTTGTTACCAGTTGTATTAAAGCGAATTACAGAACGTTTTGTTATAACGATTTGAACGATTTTGGCGGCTTTCAGTAACTTAGCTGAGTACTAAAAAAGAAGAGGAAGTTAGGTAAAACTAAGATTATGTTTTTCATAAACAAAACACATGACTAAGAATGACTGGCTTATAACCATATTGAAAAGAAGAAGAGTAGATATAAAAAAGGGAAGCCTTAGCTTCCCCTTTTCTAGCGCTTCTTCAAATAGAAGAAGAGTGCAAGATTACGATTAATTCAGTAAGAATTAGTCGAAGATCTTAGCAACAACACCAGCACCTACAGTACGGCCACCTTCACGGATAGCGAAACGTAGGCCTTCATCCATAGCGATAGGAGCGATTAGCTCAACTTGCATTTGGATGTTGTCGCCAGGCATTACCATTTCTACGCCTTCTGGTAGAGAGATATCACCAGTTACGTCAGTTGTAC
>NZ_JAPHPY010000050.1:0-38101 GCF_026241575.1 Vibrio sp. Sgm 5 | reverse complement strand
TTTAAACTACAAACCATCCTTGAAGGCTACGAACTAGCAATGTCTCTTGAACACTAGACTTGTGATCAAGAGACAGCCTATATGGAGCCTTTTTTATATCTGCTGGAAAATAAGCGCTGGCGGTTTAACTCATCATTATCGCGATGACCGCTCCGGCGACGACCAGACAACCACCAATCCGACGCAACTGGTTATCTGGTTGGTCACTCAACTGAGCCACCATGTTACGCCAACCGTTTGGGGCAATCAGTGGTCCAATTCCTTCTACAATCAAAACCAGCCCGATAGCCAGCCAAATAGACTCAGACATTGCGATTCCTTGTGGATTTAAGAAAGGTAAATATTATCAGTGATGTAGTGATTTCGAAATGAACAACATCGGTGATGTTTGCATTCTAGTATCAACTCTGTGAACAAAAATGACTGCAAGAAGGGGGATTCGGTGCTAGAATCCATTTTTAACTAGCAATCAGACTTGGAAAGATGGGAAATAACGTAGTCGTTCTAGGCACCCAATGGGGTGACGAAGGTAAAGGTAAAATTGTAGACCTTTTAACTGAAGATGCAAAATACGTGGTACGCTACCAAGGCGGTCACAATGCAGGTCATACACTTGTAATTGACGGTGAAAAAACCGTTCTTCACTTAATTCCATCAGGTATCCTTCGCGATAACGTAAAATGCGTTATCGGTAACGGTGTAGTGCTATCGCCTGAAGCTCTAATTAAAGAAATGAAACCTCTTGAAGAGCGCGGCATTCCAGTACGCGAGCGTCTTTTCATTTCTGAAGCATGTCCTCTAATTCTTCCTTACCACGTTGCAATGGACCAAGCTCGCGAAATCGCTCGCGGTAAAAAAGCTATTGGTACAACAGGTCGTGGTATCGGTCCAGCATACGAAGATAAAGTTGCTCGTCGCGGTCTACGCGTTGGCGACCTATTCGATATGGAAACGTTCGCTGAGAAACTAAAAGAAGTAATGGAATTCCATAACTTCCAACTAGAGCATTTCTACAAAGCTGAACCAGTAAGCTATGAAGAAGTACTTGAGCAAGCTAAAGGCTACGCTGAGCTACTAACTTCAATGGTTATCGACGTAACTGACGAACTAGACGCAGCACGTAAGCGCGGCGACAAGATCATGTTCGAAGGTGCGCAAGGTACACTGCTAGATATCGACCACGGTACTTACCCTTACGTAACTTCTTCTAACACGACTGCTGGTGGTGTTGCTGCAGGTTCTGGTTTCGGTCCTCGTCATATCGGTTACATCCTTGGTATCACTAAAGCTTACTGTACTCGTGTTGGCTCTGGTCCATTCCCGACTGAGCTATACGACGGTCTAGACAAGCAAGATCCTGTTGGTAAGCATCTAGGTGAAGTTGGTCATGAGTTCGGTGCAACAACTGGTCGTCTACGCCGTACTGGTTGGTTCGATGCTGTTGCGATGCGTCGCGCAATCCAAATCAACTCTATCTCTGGCTTCTGTCTAACTAAACTAGACGTTCTAGATGGCCTAGAAGAGCTAAAAATCTGTACTGGTTACAAGATGAAAGATGGCTCTATCCTAGAAGTTTCTCCAATGGCAGCTGAGTCATTTGAGCAAGCGACACCAATCTACGAAACAATGCCTGGTTGGTCTGAGAACACATTTGGTGCTAAGTCAATCGACGCGCTACCACAAGCAGCTCTAGACTACATCAAGCGTATTGAAGAGCTAACTGGCGTGCCTGTAGACATCGTTTCAACAGGTCCAGATCGTAACGAAACTATCATCAAGGTTCACCCATTCGAATCTTAATCGATACTCGTTAGAGATTATAAAAGCCGACTTTCGAGTCGGCTTTTTTGTATCTGTAACTTGGCTGCACTGACGGAAAAATAAACTCGATATGGCAAATTGTTGCCGTTAAGCTTAAACAAGAGGCAAAAATTGTCTAAAGCTTAACTGACGTTTGCCGATAAGGTTATCAAGCAGAGGAGATCCTTCGCCGATCTTTGATTTCTCAGAATCCTTAAAGAGTACATTTATGAAGTTACGAACAGTGGCTGCTTCACTGTTATTGATGCTGAGTGCAACGTCGGTCAAGGCAGATGTTGCCGATGTGGGGGCACCAGTTCCCATCTATACCGAAGCAGAGTTAATTAAGCTTATTGAACAAAATAAGCATTTAGAGCGCGTGCGTGCGGATAACTGCCAGTTGGTGGAAGATATTGTTGCGCGTGCCACACGAATTAATTTACCGTCGTATGAGTTTCTCTACGGCGACATGCTGGCGTGGGGCGTTTGTGTAGAGCAAGATGTTGAACTTGGTCTCTACTATATGGAAAACGCTGCACACCAAGGCTTACCTGCTGCATTAGAGCAGCTTGGGTGCTACTACTCTCGTGGTACCTTAGTTCAACAAGATAAAGAGCGTGCAATCCCATACCTGCGAGAAGCGGCGGCAATGGGGAACCTTAATGCGCGTATTCATCTTGCTGAGTTATTGTTACGTGATTACGGTAGCCCACTGGATTACGAAGATGCTTACCGTTGGTTATACAACTCAGTCACGGCAGATCAGAGAAAGCATAAGCGTATTGCGGTGCTAAGAAATGGTTTAGAGCAACGTATGCCGCAAAACATCATTGCGCGAGCCAAGCGTCGCGACACTTTCTGGTAGATGTACTCTTAAAACACCAGTAGCTTCATAACACTCTGCCAATAAAAACAACAAAGCCCACATCATGTGGGCTTTGTTGTTTTTCCCGAAACGTAATCGTGAGCGATTAAACGACTTTGTGTGGACCGAAGCATTCATAGTGGAATTGTTCTTGCGGAACACCAAGTTCAAGCAGTTGTTTCGCTACGTGCTGCATAAAACCAACAGGGCCGCAGAAGTAAACTTGAACGTTGTCTTGTTTCACTGCTGCTTCAATTTCGTGTAGGTTTACAAAGCCGGTGAAATGGAAGTCTTCACCCAACTTATCTTCAGCCGTTGGTTGGTTGTACCAAACCAGCGAGTTCATATTCTCTTTTGCGCCAACAATCTGATTCACATGATGTTTGAATGCGTGTTGTTGGCCGTTTTCTGCTGCGTGTACCCAAGTTACAGGTGCTTTGTGTTCAGCAAGGCTCTCAAGCATTGAAAGTGTTGGCGTTAGACCGACACCAGCGGAAACCAAAACAACGGGTGTACTTGCTTCTACGTCCATAAAGAAGTCACCCGCAGGTGCGGCTAGCTGCACTTTATCGCCGATGTTGAGATCGTCATGCAGGAAGTTCGATACCTTGCCGCCGTCTTCACGTTTTACCGAGATACGGTAAGTGTTTTCTTGTACCGCAGAGGAGAGGCTGTACTGGCGAATCTCTTGGTTTTCGAACTTATCACTGTTGATGTAGATACCAAGATATTGGCCCGGTTTGTACTCAGAAACCTTTTCACTATCGACCGGTTTGAAGACGAAGCTACAAATGTTCTCGCTTTCAAGTTGTTTACCAACCAGTTCAAACTCACGCAGACCACGCCAGCCACCTTGAAGTGCTGCATTTTCTTGGTATATTTGTTCTTCACGTTGAATGAACACGTTTGCTAGCACGCCGTAGGCTTCTGCCCATGCGTCAATCACTTCTTGACCAGGAGAAAACAGCTCATCAATGGTAGCCAGTAAGTGCGTACCAACGATTTGGTACTGATCTTTAGTGATCATAAAACTGGTGTGTTTGTGGGCGATTTTTTCTACTGCACCAAGTAGGGTTGGTAGGTTGTCGATATTGCTTGCATAAGCACAGATAGCATTAAATAGAGCTTCACGTTGGTCACCATTACGCTGGTTACTCATGTTGAAAATGTCTTTCAACTCAGGATTATGGGTGAACATGCGGTCATAAAAGTGCGCAGTCAACTTCGGGCCAGTTTCTGCAAGAAGTGGTGCGGTTGCTTTCACGATATCAATGGTTTGGTTGCTGAGCATAATGGCTTCCTATTTAAAGTTGTATTTGTAATGCATGTTTAAAGTTGTATCTCAAATGTATCTTTCGATCAAGAAAAGAATTACACTTTTGCTTCTAGAGAGGATAGCAACATGCAGTTAACTAGCTTTACCGATTACGCGTTAAGAACCCTGATTTACTTGGCTTCTTTGCCCAAAGATGAGCTTACAAATATTACCGAAGTAACTGATTTATTTGGTGTATCACGTAACCATATGGTGAAGGTGATCAACCGTCTGGGTCAGTTAGGTTATGTACATACGGTGCGTGGTAAAAACGGCGGCATTCGTTTGATGAAGCCGGCAAAAGAAATTACTGTCGGTGGTGTGGTGCGCGATCTAGAGCCATTAGATTTGGTAAATTGTGATGTCGAGTTTTGTCACATTACGCCAGCATGTCGTCTAAAAGAGAAGCTAGCAAAAGCGAAATTGGCTTTCTTAGCTGAATTAGACGGTTGCACTATTGATGAACTGCTTCGCGACAACTCAGAGCTGCTGATCCTGCTTACACGTCCTTAGTTTTACGTGTGTGTCTCTCATCCTTTCAAGATCATTCTTTTTTCAAAGCAATTCTGTAGCTTATCAAGAGACTCGGATATACTAGCTCTATACCTTCCTTGCTAGATAGGCACGCCTATGTCAGACAATATTCCAAACGATCCATTCGCAGATCGTGAATCCAAAAATTACGAAAACCCAATTCCAAGTCGAGAGTTCATCACTGAGTTTCTGCAGCAAGCTGGCGTCCCAATGAATCGCAACGATTTGTTTGAAGCGCTTAAGCTAAAAGGTGAAGATCAATACGAAGGTTTACGCCGTCGACTGCGCGCGATGGAGCGTGATGGCCAGCTCGTGTTTACGCGTCGTCAGTGCTACGCGCTACCAGAAAAACTCGAGATGGTAAAAGGTTACGTAATTGGCCATAAAGATGGTCATGGTTGGGTGCGTCCTGAAGGCAGTGTCGGCAAGGATAATGACATTGTGCTGCCTCATCACCAAATGAAACACATCATTCATGGTGATTTCGTTTTGGTTCAACCGACGGATAACAGCAAGCGCGGCCGCCGTGAAGGGCGTTTAGTCCGTGTTTTAGAAGAGCGTAACACGCAGATCGTTGGTCGTTTCTTCCTAGAGTACGGTTACTCTTACGTTGTGCCTGATGACTCGCGTATCAGCCAAGATATTCTAATCCCAAATGAGCACAAAGCAGGTGCCCGCATGGGTAACGTGGTGGTGATTGAGATCACTGACCGTGGTTCTCGTTCGCGTGGCATGATGGGTAAGGTGGTTGAAGTGCTGGGTGAAAACATGGCTCCGGGTATGGAAACGCAAATCGCGATTCGTACTCACCAAATTCCTCATGATTGGCCAGCGGCTGTCGATAAACAAATTGAAAATCTAGGCGAAGAAGTCCCAGAAGAAGCAAAAGTGGGTCGAGTTGACTTGCGTGAGTTACCGTTGGTGACCATCGATGGTGAAGACGCTCGTGATTTTGATGATGCGGTGTACTGTGAGAAGAAAAAGAGCGGTGGTTGGCGTTTATGGGTAGCGATTGCTGACGTAAGTTACTACGTACGTACAGACTCTGCGCTGGACAAAGAAGCCATCAACCGTGGTAACTCGGTGTACTTCCCATCGCAAGTTGTGCCAATGTTACCTGAGGTGCTATCAAACGGTTTGTGTTCACTTAACCCACAAGTTGATCGTCTGTGTATGGTGTGTGAAATGACCATCTCTGACACCGGCAAGCTGTCAGGGTATAAGCACTACGAAGCGGTGATGAACTCACATGCACGTCTGACGTACAGTAAAGTGGGGGCGATTCTAGAAGGTGATGAAGAGCTGCGTATGCGCTACCACAACCTAGTGCCTCATCTAGAAGAACTGCACAGCATGTACAAAGTGCTAAAAGACGCTCGTGACAACCGTGGTGCGATTGAATTTGAGACCGTTGAAGCTAAGTTCATCTTCAATGCCGAACGCAAGATTGAAACCATCGAGCCTGTGATTCGTAACGATGCACATAAGATCATCGAAGAATGTATGATCCTAGCGAACATCGCGTCAGCGTCTTATGTCGAGAAGGCAAAAGAGCCAGCATTGTACCGTGTTCACGAATCTCCGGGTGAACTGCGCTTGCAGGGTTTCCGTGATTTCCTAAGTGAGCTTGGCTTGGATTTGAAGGGCGGTCTTGAACCATCACCAACCGACTATGCAGACTTGGTAAAACAGATTGCGGAGCGTCAGGACAAAGAGCTGATTCAAACCATGCTGTTGCGCTCAATGAAGCAAGCAGTATACAACGCGGACAATGCCGGCCACTTTGGTTTGGCGCTGAAGCGTTACGCGCACTTCACGTCGCCAATTCGTCGTTACCCAGACCTGCTGCTGCACCGCGCAATCAAATATCTGATTGCCAAAGAAGAAGGTCGCAATCAAGATCGTTGGACCCCAACGGGTGGTTACCACTACTCGTTTGACGACATGGACTTCTACGGTGAGCAATGTTCTATGACAGAGCGCCGTGCAGACGACGCAACTCGTGAAGTGGCTGATTGGTTGAAGTGTGAATACATGCAAGACCATGTTGGCGATGAGCTGGATGGTGTTATTGCCAACGTGACCAGCTTTGGTTTCTTTGTTCGTCTGACTGAGCTGCACATCGATGGTTTGGTGCACATTTCAACGCTAGCGAACGACTACTACCAATTTGATCCGATTGGTCAAAGACTTATCGGTGAAAGCTTCGGTAACATCTATCGCCTAGGCGATGCGGTGAAAGTGAAAGTGCTTGCGGTTAACTTAAATGACAAGCAAATTGACTTTGAATTAATCGAAACAAGCCGTAAGCTACGCGGCAAAGGTAAGACTGCGAAGAAACGCGCAGCAGATGCCAAACGCAAAGCAAAAGAGAAAAAGCGTGCGGCAACCAAAGGCGGTACTCGCGCGAAGCCGATGATTGAACCGACCAAGCACCCAGAACCTGCGGAAGCAGGCAGTGCTCGCAAAGGTAGCGCGAAGCGCAGTGACGCTGAAGGTACGAAAAAGCCGAAGAAAGCACGCAAGAAAAAGCCACACAGTAAGCCGAGAAAGACTAAGCGTACTAAGAGCGACGCTGAGTAGGCTGAAGCGCCAATCTAGTCCGAAAAGGAGTAGATTGGCGAGGGCAAGACGACCAGAACAACAGGTTAAACAATGAGTAACGAATTTATTTACGGCATTCACGCAGTGAAAGCGGTATTAGAACGCGAACCAGAGCGTTTTATCGAAGCATACGTCCTAAAAGGCCGCCAAGACGATCGTCTAATGCCAATCCTGAATGACCTTCAGGTTTGTGGTGTTTCGATTCAACAAATGACTCGTAAAACGCTAGACGACAAAGCACACGGTGCTAACCACCAAGGCATCATTGCGCGTGTTAAAGCTGCGAAACAGCTTAATGAAAACGACATTGATGGCATCCTAGCGCAGCATGAATCACCGCTGCTGTTGGTATTGGATGGCGTGACGGATCCACACAACCTAGGCGCATGTCTTCGTAATGCTGATGCAGCCGGCGCGGCGGCGATCATCGTACCGAAAGATCGCTCTGCACCGATGAATGCCACCGTAAGCAAGGTTGCTTGTGGCGCAGCAGAAGTCGTGCCATTGATCCGAGTGACCAACTTGGCTCGTACTATGCGTACACTGCAAGAGCAAGGCATCTGGTTTGTTGGTACAGCAGGCGAAGCAACGCACGATATCTACCAAGCGAAACTGACTGGCCCTCTTGCTATCGTAATGGGTGCAGAAGGTGACGGTATGCGTCGTCTAACTCGCGAAACCTGTGACGATTTGATTAAGATCCCAATGGCAGGTAGCGTTTCAAGTTTGAACGTATCTGTGGCATCTGGCATTTGTTTGTTTGAAGCTGTTCGTCAGCGTATTGCTGCAAAGTAATTGCTAAACAAGTTTTAATAAACAAATAGTTACTGCAAAGTCAGACATAATGATAAAAACAAAGGATGGGGTGCCATCCTTTGTCGTTTTCACCGATTTATAAATAGAATTTTCAGGGAAGTTATGACTCAACAAGACATTAAATTCATTGCCTTTGACCTAGACGGTACTTTGCTTGATAGCGTGCCCGATCTTGCGGTTTCCGCCGATCAAGCTGTTCAAGAACTCGGTTTTCCTTCTGTTTCAGAAGAACAAGTTCGTGACTATGTTGGTAACGGCGCAGACGTGCTGATTGGACGCTCATTAAGTCAAAGCCTGACCATCAATCCAGAGTTGAGCGAAGAGCTTCGTGCAAAAGCGCGTGTGCTGTTTGATGACTACTACGAGCAAAGTGGTCACAAGTTAAGCCACCTTTACCCAACGGTAAAAGAGACGCTGGAAGAGTTGCACAAAGCCGGTTTTGTTATGGCGTTGGTGACCAACAAGCCTTCGAAGTTTGTGCCTGATGTTTTAGAAAAACACGACATCGCAAAATACTTTGTTGATGTGCTAGGTGGCGACGCGTTTCCAGAGAAAAAACCAAACCCAATTGCACTGAACTGGTTGATGGAAAAGCACCAAATCCAACCGAGTGAA
Source organism: Vibrio sp. Sgm 5 (assembly GCF_026241575.1). NCBI lineage: Bacteria > Pseudomonadati > Pseudomonadota > Gammaproteobacteria > Vibrionales > Vibrionaceae > Vibrio > Vibrio sp. Sgm 5. Next base: position 29,552 of record NZ_JAPHPY010000050.1, on the reverse strand, counting down.
ATGCTGATGGTCGGCGACTCGAAGAACGACATTCTCGCAGCAAAGAATGCAGGCTGTGCCTCATTTGGTCTGACTTATGGCTACAACCACGGTGAGCCTATCTCTGCATCAAATCCAGATTTCGTCGCTGACAGTTTGGCTGAATTATTGGATGTAGTAGCGGTTTCTGCATAACGGCTACAAAAGAGCTTCCAAAATACTCGTTAATGAGTACACTGAGTAAACCGTGCACCTATCGTTGCACGGTTTTTTTCATTTATTTAGATTAAGAAGTCAAAGGAATCATTCTAATGAGCAAACCCATTGTATTGAGTGGTGTTCAACCTTCAGGTGAACTAAGTATCGGTAACTACTTGGGTGCTCTACGTCAATGGCAGCAGATGCAAGACGATTATGATTGCCAATACTGTGTGGTAGACCTTCACGCGATTACGGTTCGTCAGGACCCTAAAGCACTGCATGAAGCGACGCTAGACGCACTGGCGATCTGTCTGGCAGTTGGTGTTGACCCGAAGAAGAGCACGCTATTTGTTCAGTCACACGTACCAGAGCATGCTCAACTTGGTTGGCTTCTTAACTGTTACACCCAAATGGGTGAACTGGGTCGTATGACGCAGTTTAAAGACAAATCTGCACGTTACTCAAACGACAGCTCAAGCCAGTTTGGTGATGTAAACGTTGGTCTGTTTGACTACCCAGTGCTGATGGCGGCAGACATCCTGCTTTACGGTGCGCACCAAGTGCCTGTAGGTAGCGACCAGAAGCAACACCTAGAGCTAGCGCGTGATATTGCTAACCGCTTTAACAACATCTACTCACCAGAGCAGCCAATCTTCCAAGTGCCAGAGCCTTACATTCCGACGGTAAACGCGCGTGTAATGAGCCTTCAAGACGCAACGAAGAAGATGTCTAAATCCGATGACAACCGCAAGAACGTTATCACGTTGCTGGAAGAGCCTAAGTCGATCATTAAGAAGATCAACAAAGCGCAAACTGACACAGAAACGCCACCGCGTATCGCTCACGATTGGGATAACAAGGCAGGTATCTCTAACCTAATGGGTCTATACTCTGCGGCAACAGGCATGAGCTTTGAAGAGATTGAAGCCAAATACCAAGGCGTTGAAATGTACGGTCCATTCAAGAAAGATGTTGGTGAAGCGTTGGTGACTATGCTTGAGCCAATTCAGGCTGAATACCACCGCATCCGCGCTGACCGTACTTACATGAATGAAGTGATGAAGCAAGGCGCGGAGAAAGCATCGGCACGTGCGGCTGAAACGTTGAAGAAAGCATACGAAGCAGTGGGGTTTGTCTCTCGCCCATAGTTGCTCAAAAACATCAGAATTGAAAAGCTCTACCATTGGTGGAGCTTTTTTTATGCCTATGTTACTGGAATGGCGTGCCTTCCATGCAACGTTCCATATCGTAATACTCCACGCGTCCTCTTGGGCCTAGGAAAGCAGACTTGACGACAAAGCCACGATCAACAAAGTAACTTAATTCGATACAAGATATCTCGTAGCTGGATTCCTTAATACTTGCGGGTAGCCAATAGTAGCCAGGGCCAGGTAAGCGGGCGGTATAGGTGATTAAGCCATTATCACTTACTTCAAACATTTTGAACTCACTGAGTTCTTGCTTAGCCACTTCGACCAGATGCTCAGAGGTACTTGGTTCGATGGGCTCACTCGAGGTCAATTGACACCCCGCCATTAACATTGAAGCCGAAAGGGCTAGCGCAATCTGCTGAAATTGTTTCATTTTCTTATCCTAATCGTCGTTATTGGAGATCTTGTTATCTGTCTCTCATGAGCGTTATAACGAGTACTTATGGATTTTGCTAGATTTGCATGGTGAGAGTAATGCTTGGTTTATAAAACTTTGAACTTAACGCGCATAAATAACCTCAAAGGTTATTTTTAATGGCGCAGTAAAGGAAAGAAATAATAAGTTCGTCATTCTAAATTAGCATTGCTTAATATTTAAATTATATTGCTAGAATTAAATTAATTCAGATTAAATACTCATCCATTCACATAGCATGCTGAGTGATATAAAACCGAGTAATAAGTCTAATTATTGATATTTATATTCTTAGTTGCTGTATTTGTTACAAAAAACTGTTTAAATGGGCAGCCCTGGCATAATTTTGCGTATTCACGTGTGATATATTTCACGGCTTTTACTGGTGTTTCTTATTTATTTCATAAATAAACCTGATAGTAGGCACAAATGGTGGGCTCTGCTCAGGGCTTAGTTTGCATTTAAATAAATATCAGGTACGACAATGGATACGTTAATCAAACCCTCTTTACTTGCACTGACGATTGCCAGCGCGCTTAGTGCCAATGCTAACGCAGAAATTATCCTTTCCCAATATGTTGAAGGTGGCTCATACAACAAAGCCGTAGAAATCGCGAACACGGGCGATGCAGCGGTAACGCTAACCGGTTACGAGCTAGCGAAATCATCAAACGGTGGCGGTACTTGGGGGAGCACACTCGACCTTAGCCAAGTGACGTTACAAGCTAACCAAGTGTATGTACTGGCTCATGGTGACGCGAGCGATGCCATCAAAGCTGTCGCGGATATCACAGATAAAAGCGTTGCGAACTTTAACGGTGACGACCCGATCGCACTGCTTAAAGATGGCGAAGTGCATGACATCATCGGTGTGATGGGTGACGTAGATTTTGGTAAAGATACCACATTGGTTCGTAACAGTGATGCACTAACCCCTTCTGCTACTTATGATGCATCTCAGTGGACGGCATTTGAGAAAGACAACATTGACGGTCTTGGTGAGCTAAATGCGACGGAGCCACCAGCACCATTCGCTTGTGAAGTAGACGGTCAGCAACCTAACTTCACCACCATTCAAGATATTCAAGGTGAAGGCGATTCGTCACCATTTATTGATGGTTATCCATACATTACTGACGAAGATCATTTCGTAACTGGTGTCGTGACTGCTGTTACCACTGGCCTAACCAAAGGTTTCTACCTGCAAGCGTTAGAAAGCGACAACAACGACAAGACTTCAGAAGGCTTGTTCATTCATACCGATGCCGCGGATACCAATCTAAAATCAGGCGATGTTGTTTGTGTGAAAGGTAAAGTTCAAGAGTATTACAGCAATACTCAGCTAGCTTCTGATGCTAACAGTTATGTGAAAACGGGCACATCGGATATTCCTCGAGTTACCGATCTTGTTATCAAAGAAGGTGAGACACTACGTGATGCGCTAGAGCGTCATGAAGGCATGCAAGTTGAACTGAAATCAGCAAGCGAGTTGTTTGTGACTCGTAACTTCTCTTACGACTACGATTCACGTCGTAACAATATGATGCTGTCTCATGAAGCGCCATTGTTTAAGCCGACTCAATTACACGCAGCAGAGAGTGATGCGGCCGTTGAGCTAACAAAAGACAACGCAGCAAATCGCGTATACCTAGAATCAGATGGCAAAGCACCAAACGGCCAAATCCCTTACTACCCAGATTTTGCTAAAGATGCAGATCAAGATGGCTCTTCTGAGCAGCACATTCGTCTTGGTTCGCGAGTAGAAGGTCTGCAGGGCGTGGTGGCTTACAGTTACAACGAATACCGCTTGATTGCGACCAATGAAGTCGATAACACCAACTTCGTGGCTTCAGGTGAAGACTTCGACGTGGCTCGTAAAGATGCGCCAGCGATTGCGGATTCAGATTTGCGTATCGCGAGCTTTAACGTACTGAACTACTTCAACTCTGTGGCTGACAGCGGTCATGAAAACCCAACCGGACAAAACCGTGGGGCAGAAAACCTCGATGAGTTCCTGATCCAACAAGCGAAAATCGTTGCGGCGATGAATAAGATGGACGCTGACATCATTGGCTTAATGGAAGTCGAAAACAACGGCTTTGGTGACAGCAGTGCGGTGAAGAACTTGGTGGATGCATTGAATGCTGAAATCGAAGACACAGAAGATCATTACACTTACGTTGAAATCGCGGATCAAGACAAATACCAAGACGAATACTTTGGTAGTGATGCGATCATGGTGGCGATCCTATACCGTGCAAACGAAGTGACGCCAAAAGAAGTTGCGAAAGTGATTGTGACACCAGAGCAGCACATCGAAGAAAACACCATTACGCGTAATGACGGTGCAGAAGGCAACCCGGCTTACGACAAATACCAGCGTCATAGCCTGCTACAAACCTTTACAGTGAAAGAGACCGGTAAAGATCTATCCGTTGTGGTTAACCACTTCAAATCGAAAGGCTCTGAATGTATTGAAGAATGGATTGCGGGTGTAGAAGACTCTGAGCCGGCGGATCTGCAAGGCAACTGTAACAACTTCCGTGTTTCTGCAGCCAACGTTGTGGGTGACGCTCTGAAAGGCATTGAAGGTGACGTGCTAGTAATGGGGGACCTAAACGCGTATGGCATGGAAGATCCTCTGCTTACACTGACTGATTACTCGAAAGAGAAATACGGCCGTGACATTTACACTGCTGCTTATACAACCATTGGTGGTGGTGATCTTCAAGTTGAGAAGACCAAAATTGAAAAAGGTTACGGTTACCATAACCTGAACACGGTACTTCACGGCGCAGACACCTTCTCATACACCTACTCTGGTGAGCTAGGTAACCTAGACCATGCGTTGGCGAGCAACAGCTTGGCACAAAAAGTAGTGGCGATTGAAGATTGGCACATCAACTCACTAGAAAGTAACTTGTTCGAATACAGCAGCAAGTACACCGGTGATATGCCGAAGTACAAAGATGCGTTCTCGGCGTCTGACCATGATCCAGTGATCATCGCGATTGATTTCCCAGATACAGATATCGATCTACCAAGCTCAGGTGAAAACCTAGCAGTGGAAGTACGTTTACCACCAAACGCAGTTGTCGGTGATATCGTGACAGTAAGCCTAACTGAAGCAACTCAAGCGGCGTCGTCAACCTCTGATGCTGATGGTTATGGAGCGAGTGCAACTCTGACACAAACGGACATTGATGCTCGTAGCGTCAGTGTGGAATTCGACAAAGCACCAACGGAAGGCCAGTACGTTCTAGAAGAGAAAGTGACAGACTCTACGGGCAACACCGTTAAGTTCAGTGATTCTCGCGATGTTACGTTAGAGCCGTCGAGCACTAACCCATCAGACGATGATGATGGTGGTTCATTTGGCTTTGGCGCGCTAATTGCGCTGCTAGGTCTAGGCTTATTCCGCCGTCGCCGCTAAGCGAATTTATTTCCTGACAAACAGTTCCTAAATAGCTGTAAAGACCAAAGGCCAGCCTATGCTGGCCTTTTTATTCAGCAAAAACTTGCCTTTCTTGCTTGGTATAGCAAAATACCGCCCTTGATTGTCACGAACGTGGCGATTCACTACGTAAGCATTGCCAAAACGGATTGGAGCAACCGACCCTTTATGTTGTTGATCATCGATAACTACGACTCTTTTACCTACAACCTTTACCAATACTTCTGCGAACTTGGTGCAGACGTAAAGGTGGTGCGTAACGATGAGATCGACATCCAAGGCATTGAGGCACTCAACCCAACTCATTTGGTGATCTCTCCTGGGCCATGTACCCCTAACGAAGCAGGTATCTCTCTACAAGCCATTGAGCACTTTGCTGGTAAGTTACCTATCTTGGGCGTTTGCCTTGGTCATCAGGCTATTGCACAGGTGTTTGGAGGGGAAGTGGTACGTGCTCGACAAGTGATGCACGGTAAGACATCCCCAATTCGTCACAATGGTCGCAGTGTGTTTAAAAACCTCAATAACCCGCTCACGGTAACCCGCTACCACTCTCTTGTCGTGAAAAACGGTACGTTACCAAAGGTGTTTGAATTGACTGCGTGGACTGAGTTGCCTGACGGAACCATGGATGAAATCATGGGTTATCAGCATAAAACCCTGCCAATTGATGCAGTACAGTTTCATCCAGAGTCAATTAAGACAGAACAAGGCCACGAACTACTCGCAAACTTTCTTGCGCGTAAAACGATCTGATCGCGATCACTTTTCTTAACAAATTCTTCATATTTTGTGCCTGAGAAGGGGAATGCAAAACTATGCGTTCTGCCAATTAGGTAGGGCCTATTCATTTTTCTCATTTCTTTCTGAACCTTGTCATGCATGGTTTTTATAAAAAATCGCTTCTCTATTTGCGTTTCTTGGTGCATAAATAATCATAGATAGTGAGTATGAGGTGTTACGCTCGCATGCGAAAAGAATAAATCACTATTGAAATGGTTAATCAAATGTAAATACAATGCCGTATTAGCTTAAATGCAAAACATTATTTGCTGGCAAAGAGTGCTGGTTAAATTCGCTTATCTGCTAGGCATGCGGTATCAAGAAGGAATGTGCAATGACAACGGAAAACAAAGTAGAGCGCGGTTTATTCGATGAGGTAATGGTACCTTGCTATAACCCGATGGAAATGATTCCTGTAAAAGGTGAAGGTTCACGTATTTGGGATCAGAACGGAAATGAATACATCGACTTTGCTGGTGGTATTGCGGTGAGCTGTCTTGGTCATTGTCACCCAGTTATGGTGAACGCATTGACTGAGCAAGGTAACAAGCTTTGGCATCTAAGTAATGTTATGACTAACGAGCCTGCACTTCGACTGGCGAAGAAGCTAACAGAAGTGAGCTTTGCCGAGCGCGTGTTCTTTGCTAACTCTGGCGCAGAAGCGAACGAAGCAGCACTGAAGCTGGCGCGCCGTTATGCAGCAGACGTTCATGGCACTGAGAAATCTGAAATCATCGCATTCAAACAAGGTTTCCACGGTCGTACTTTCTTCACCGTAACGGTAGGCGGCCAAGCGGCTTACTCTGACGGTTTCGGTCCTAAACCAGGCGACGTAACGCACCTCCCTTACAATGATATCGAAGCGCTGCAAGCACATATGTCTGATCGCACTTGTGCGGTGATGATGGAGCCTCTACAAGGTGAGGGCGGCATCATTCCACCAACACCTGAATTCGCTCAAGCGGTTCGCGAGCTGTGTGACAAGCACAACGCACTACTGATCTTCGATGAAGTTCAAACTGGTAACGGTCGTACTGGTCACTTCTACGCATACCAAGGTCTAGGCATTACGCCAGACATCCTAAGCACTGCGAAATCATTAGGCGGTGGTTTCCCTATCGGTGCCATGCTGACGACAGAGAAACTGTCTGAACACATGAAAGTCGGTACGCACGGTTCGACTTACGGCGGTAACCCGCTAGCATGTGCCGTTGCCGAAGCGGTCGTTAATGAAGTGACAAAACCAGAAGTACTGGCTGGTGTACTAGAGCGTGAAGCGATGTTCCGTGAGGGTCTAGATAAGATCAACGCGAAATACAACATCTTCTCTGAAGTGCGCGGTAAAGGTCTACTGCTTGGTGCTGCACTGAACGAAGAGTGGCAAGGTCGTGCGCGTGACGTACTGGTCGCTGCGGGTAAACAAGGTCTCATGGTATTGGTTGCGGGTGCCAATGTCGTACGTTTCACACCATCACTCGTTATCACACAACAAGAAATCGAAGAAGGTTTGGCGAAGCTAGATAAAGCGATCGCAACACTGGTCTAAGCGCGGTCCCCATTTATCGTCAACCTAGAAACCCCCATCAAGGATCTCTGATGGGGGTATTGTTCCTACAATATAGTTAGGATCTTCTTGCATCTGGAGGGAGTATTGATGCTAGTAGTTCGCCCTATCGCAATGTCGGATTATGACGCGCTGCACACTTGTGCGGTTGAGTCTGGTCATGGGTTTACATCTCTACCGGTTAACGAAGAACTGTTAACCAATCGAATTAAACATTCAGAGTACAGTTTTGGCAAACCTGACGTGAACGAAGCCGGTGATGAAGGCTACCTAATGGTGGGCTTTGAATCTGAAACTGGTGAAGTCGCAGGTACCACAGGTATTGAAGCTTCAATCGGCTGGGATGTGCCTTTTTATTCTTACCACATCAGTAAAGTGGTGCACTCGTCACCAAAGCTTGGCGTAAACAACGTGGTTAAGCTGCTGACGTTTGGTAACAACTACACGGGTAACAGCGAAATCTGTACCTTGTTCCTACGCGAGAAATTCCGTGGTGGCTTGAACGGGCGTCTGATGTCTAAGTGTCGTTTCTTAATGATGGCAGAGCACCCAGAACGCTTCTCGGAAACTATCTTTGCTGAAATGCGTGGTGTTTCTGATGATCAGGGCAACTCACCATTCTGGCAATGGCTTCAAGAGCATTTCTTCTCTATCGATTTCACGCTTGCGGATTACCTAACCGGTATCGGTAAGAAAGGTTTTATCGCTGATTTGATGCCGAAATTGCCAATCTACATCAACTTGCTAAGCCCAGAAGCACAAGCCGTAATAGGTAAGGTGCACGATAACACGCGTCCTGCTCTGAAGCTGCTTGAGCGCGAAGGTTTTACTAACCGTGGTTACGTCGACATCTTCGATGGTGGCCCAACGGTGGAGTGTGACCTACGCAATATCGAATCGGTACGTCACTCGTTCCGCGCGCAAGTCAAAATCTCTGAGCATACCAGTACTCAAGACTTCTTGATGTGTAACTCATCATTCGAGAACTTCCGTGCTGCAGCTGCAAAAGCGGCTTACGACGCTGAAACGCAAAGCGTTGTATTGGCTCCTGAACTTGCTGATGCGCTTTTGGTTGAGGAAGGGGATTTTGTTCGCCTTCTTCCGCAGTAACTGACGACAGAATTTAAGGATAGAAACAATGACACATTGGATTGCAGGTGAATGGGTACAAGGTCAGGGTGAAGGATTTACGTCTCTGTCGCCGTACAACCAAGAAGTGATATGGCAAGGCAACGGTGCAACGGCAGAACAAGTCAACCAAGCGGTTTCGGCGGCACGTGAAGCGTTTGTTGATTGGAAGAAGCGCCCATTTGCAGAGCGAGAAGCGATCGTGTTGGCTTTTGCTGAAAAAGTAAAAGAGCACAGCGAAAAAATCGCCGAAGTGATTGCCAAAGAAACCGGCAAGCCGATTTGGGAAACACGCACCGAAGCGGCAGCAATGGCAGGTAAAATTGCGATTTCCATCCGTGCTTACCATGACCGTACGGGTGAAGCTGCACGTGAAGCCGCAGGCAACCAAATTGTATTGCGCCACCGCCCACTGGGTGTGATGGCGGTATTCGGTCCTTATAACTTCCCAGGTCACTTGCCAAATGGTCACATCGTGCCAGCACTACTGGCTGGTAACACCGTTGTCTTTAAACCGTCTGAGCAAACGCCATGGACGGGTGAACTCGCTATGAAGCTGTGGGAAGAGGTCGGTCTACCAAAAGGTGTGATTAACCTAGTCCAAGGTGCGAAAGAAACTGGCATTGCGCTTGCGGATGCGAAAGGCATTGATGGAGTGCTGTTCACCGGTAGTGCAAACACAGGTCATGTTTTGCATCGTCAGTTTGCTGGTCAGCCGGGCAAAATGCTGGCGCTTGAAATGGGTGGCAATAACCCGATGGTTATCTCGGATAACTACGGCGACCTAGATGCGACGGTTTATACCATCATCCAATCGGCTTTTATCAGTGCAGGTCAGCGCTGTACTTGTGCACGTCGTCTTTACATTCCATTTGGCGACAAGGGTGATGCCGTCATTACTAAGCTGGTGGAAGCGACACTCAATATTAGAGTCGGCCAACCATTTGCAGAACCTGCGCCATTTATGGGACCACAGATTTCGGTCGCGGCAGCTAAATTCATTCTGGATGCACAAGCAAACCTACAAGCACTTGGTGGAGAAAGCTTGATTGAAGCGAAAGCAGGCGAAGCGGCATTTGTTTCTCCAGGAATTATTGATGTGACGAACATTGCTGAACTGCCAGATGAAGAGTACTTCGGTCCACTTCTGCAAGTTGTGCGCTACGAAGGGCTAGAGAAAGCGGTAGAACTGGCTAACGATACACGCTTTGGCCTTTCTGCGGGTCTGGTTTCAACCGACGACCAAGAGTGGGAATACTTCGTGGACCACATTCGTGCCGGCATCGTGAACCGCAACCGCCAGCTAACGGGCGCAAGTGGTGACGCACCTTTTGGTGGTCCGGGTGCGTCGGGCAACCTACGTCCAAGTGCTTACTACGCAGCAGACTACTGTGCGTATCCAATGGCATCAATGGAAGGACAAGAGACGGTCTTGCCTGCCACATTGAGTCCGGGTGTAAACCTGTAATAGAGAAAAACGAAGCGGTGACAAAGTATCGCCGCTTCTCTCTGCCGGAGCTATTTACCAAGTTAGGATTCTGGTAAGCGCGCTGGCAAACGCCAAAGGCGAGCTTAAGACTCTCCAGTGCGTGTTGACTGACTGGCACTTATGCCACACATACCGTCACAGGTTGATGACCGCTCGTTCGTGATTCTGGACAGTCTCCGGGCTGTGAACGAGCGGTCAACTTCTCTTACCCCTAACTCTACATTGCATAACAAGGAGTCGTTATGACGCCCGATGTGTTATTTGAATCGCTATGGCAAGATTACATTAAACGTCTTTGTCCTTCCGCTGCTAAAGTCCATCAACTTCTTCAAGAAGATGAGCCTCTGATTAATGACCATATTGCTCTACGTACGTTTAATGTCGATCCCCTAGGCATTGAAACGTTAGCGAAGCCATTCTTGGCGGTGGGCTACAAAGCCTGTGGTGACTACGTATTTGAAAGCAAAAAGCTGGTAGCAAAACATTTTGAGCACCCAGATCCAAAACAACCAAAAGTCTTCATCAGTGAGTTGAAAGTGGATGAGTGCTCACCAGAGCTACAAGCCATTGTTCATAAATTGGTAGAGCAGGTTGATGCTTCTAAACTGACAGGCAGTGACTTCTTATACGGCGGACGTTTGTGGAACCTCAGCTATGCTGACTTCCAAACCTTGGCGAAAGAGAGTGAATACGCTTCTTGGCTTGCTGCGCACGGTTACGGAGCTAACCACTTCACAGTGAGCGTTAATCAACTCAACCAGCATCAAGAAGTGAAGCAAGTGAACGACTACCTACGCACTGCTGGTTTCACCATCAACGAGAATGGCGGTGAAGTAAAAGGCACGCCAGAGGTGCTACTAGAGCAATCATCGACCATGGCAGACAAAGTGCCAGTGAGCTTTACTGAAGGTGTTGAGGTGATTCCTGGTGGCTTCTATGAGTTTGCTAAGCGCTATCCAATGGATAACGGTGAGTTGTACCCAGGATTTGTGGCTGCATCGGCAGATAAGATTTTCGAAAGCACCAACGGTTAAAGAAGAGGCGAGAACGGGCTACGCCCTCTAGATGCCGGAATGCTTCGCTGCGGGAGGTTTTAACTCTCGGAATCTGAGAGGGCTATATCTCGGAGGATGAAGTCCGATCTCGGAATGCAGTGTTCCCAATTCTCGGCTCTTTGTTTTCCGTTCCCGATTCCCAAAAAACAAAAAAGCCACCAAACTTGCATTTGGTGGCTTTTAAATTTTATAAACGTTAATCGAGATTAACGAGTCCCGTAAACAACGATAGTTTTACCGTGCGCAGAAATTAGGTTCTGCTCTTCTAGCATCTTCAAGATACGACCTACTGTCTCACGAGAACAGCCAACGATTTGGCCGATTTCTTGACGAGTGATCTTGATTTGCATGCCGTCTGGGTGCGTCATCGCATCTGGCTGTTTAGCAAGGTTCAGAAGAGTCTGAGCGATACGACCAGTTACGTCTAGGAACGCTAGGTCACCCACTTTTTGGCTAGTAACTTGTAGACGACGAGCCATTTGCGCAGAAAGACGCATTAGGATGTCTGGGTTAACTTGGATAAGTTGACGGAATTTCTTGAAAGAAATCTCAGCCACTTCACAAGGAGATTTAGCGCGAACCCAAGCTGTACGCTCTTGGTCTTCTTCGAATAGACCAAGTTCACCAATGAAGTCGCCCTGGTTTAGGTAAGAAAGGATCATTTCCTTACCTTCTTCGTCTTTGATAAGAACCGCAACAGAACCTTTAACGATGTAGTACAAAGTCTCTGCTTTTTCGCCCGCGTGAATTAGCGTGCTTTTTGATGGGTACTTATGAATATGACAGTGTGAAAGAAACCACTCTAATGTTGGGTCGGTTTGAGGTTTACCTAGAACCATAATATCTCACTTCCTCTGCAGGGTACGCTTGCGCTATCCATATTTTAGCTAAGCCTGAATTGGCCTACTAGAATAAGAGCACTTTTTATATGCTGCAAGCTCTCTTGTGTTTCGGTTAGAAATAGTATCCTTTTTCGAAAACGATTTCTTGATTTTAATCGTGCCATCATTGAGATTTTGTAAGCAAAACTGTGCACATGATCACGGTATGAAAAGTAAACACTACGATGGCAAGGTTTTTAGCCAATTTTCCCTGTTTCGATAAGTTGCTGCAGAATCGGCCTTACTATGAGCTCCATTGCAAAGCTCATCTTACCGCCCGGTACCACAATAGTATTGTGGCGAGACATGAATGAGCCATCAATCATTGCCAGTAAATAAGGAAAGTCGACATTCTTTATGCCGCGAAGGCGTATGACAACAAAACTCTCATCTAAACTTGGGATGCCTTTGGCATTGAGTGGGTTGGATGTATCCACCGTTGGGACACGCTGAAAGTTGATGTGCGTTCGAGAGAACTGCGGGGTGATGTAGTTTAGGTAGTCATCCATTGAGCGCACGATCGAATCCATGACCGCTTCTCTTGAGTGGCCACGATCGCGCGTGTCACGAACGAACTTTTGAATCCATTCTAAGTTGACGATTGGCACCATGCCAATTAGAAAGTCGACGTGACGTGCCACATTGACATCGCCATCCACCACGCCACCATGCAAGCCTTCGTAGAACAAGACATCACTGTTTTCTGGCAGATCTTGCCAAGGTGTAAAGGTGCCCGGCATTTGGTTATATGGGACCGCTTCATCAAAGGTGTGCAGATAACGGCGCACGCTGCCAGTGCCATCTTCACCAAACTGACGAAAGAACTCTTCTAACCCCGGAAAGTCATTGGCTTGTGGACCAAAGTAACTGATGTGTTTGCCTTGCTCGCGGGCTTTACGGATTTCGACGTCCATTTCTGGACGAGTAAAACGGTGAAAGCTATCGCCTTCGACCCATGCAGGTTTGACGTTCATCATATTGAACATCTTGCGGAAGGCTTCAGATGTGGTGGTGGTACCGGCACCGGATGAACCAGTAACCGCAATGATTGGATGTTTAGCTGACATGACAAACCTTGTCGAAAATTACTTACCTGTAAAGTGCAGCATGCGTATGCTGCACGGTCGATAACCCACTATAGCACGTAACAAGCCCTTGTCATCGAGTGGGATACGGTAAAATGTGAAGGGTCTAAAACTTTGCTTTTAATTGAATATCTACTGTTTCATGTAGCTCAGAAAAGACGATGATTGCTTCACCTTTTTCTAATTGGTATTTGACCTGATCGATTTTACTTTGCAGTGAAACTTCGACCGAGCCATAGTCGGTGCCTTCACGTAGTACGAATTCACGAATCAAATTTTCCAGCGTTTCTGGCGCGATGTCTTGCCAAGGGATGACCATAAATACCTCAAACTTTTATGATGTTTAAGCGCGCCTTGGGTTGGAGTCTGGCGCGCCTAAGTAGTTTACTGTGTTCGTGGCACGGATACAGCAGAAAGGTACTCCGCAGCGATACTTTCGTAATAAGCAGGTAGGGCTTCTTCTAACCAAAACTTTGGTTTGAGAGCGGTTCCTGTAAGAAAACCCACATGCCCCCCATGCTCATAAAGTCGGTAATCGATGTTATCTGGCAACACAAATTTCGGGATCACTTCTTCCGTCATAAACGGATCGTCTTTTGCGTGGATTATCAGCGTCGGTAGAGTGATCTGTTGCAGCTTGCTTAAGCCAGAACATTGATCGTAATAATCTTGTGCGTCTTTAAAGCCATGCAGAGGGGCTGTGATCAAGTCGTCGAACTCATACAAGCGAGTCACACGTTTGATCGAGTTATACGACAGTGCAAGTTCGCCTTGGATTAAGTCATGCTTTTGCAGTGCATTACGCTTTAGTGAAGAGAGTAAGTAACGTCGATAGACCTTCGAGAAGCCTTGCTCAATACGATTGGCACATGCCGCTAAATCAAGCGGTGCAGAGACAATCGTCGCGGCACTCAAGATCGGGTCACCTTTGTACTTAGCTAAATAGTTCGCCAGCATGTTACCGCCGAGGGAGATCCCTACTGCGATTTTTGGATTGTTGGGGAACTGCTGATTGAGCTGCTCAAGAAAGAAACGAGCATCCGTTACTTCGCCAGAATGATAGGCGCGGGCTTTCTTGTTTGGCTTACCACTGCAACCACGAAAGTGCATCATCACTGAAAGCCAACCCGATTTAGAGAAGGCGTTCATCAAACCGTTCGCATACGGGCTGTAGAAGCAGCCTTCCAAGCCATGAAAGAGGACGAAGATTGGTTTGTTGCGTGCGGCTTCGGAATCTGGCTGCTGGGACCACGCCAAATCGAGGAAGTCACCATCCGGTGTATCGAGTGTTTGCCAAACAGGCGTAAACAGCGCTTTCTTGCGAATAAAGCGCGGTAATAGCGTCTGAAGGTGCGGGTTCTTAATCCCGGCGGCTGCGAAAAATTGTGTCATACCTAACTGCTCTTATATGGTCCTTCAATGTTCGCTGAAGAACTTATTAATATAATCCTTTATAGCTTTAGTATAGATATTTTACTGGTTTATGACTGATTTATGGATGCTGAATTTTTGGAACTGGAAGGGAAAACGCTTGTTGAAGGTGCTCACCACCGAGCTGCCGACAATATCTTAGCGTTAATGGATCGCCATCGTTACTGACTAATTTTAATGAGTTGACGCAGTCAACGAGGTCGGATTGTTGCTGTTTTTCTAACTGCAGTTCGAACTGTAGTGCTTCGCGATAAAGGGCATCGTTGACTTGCGATTTTAGATGGCGACGTAACTCACGGTAGGAGTGCAGAAGGGTTTCGCTTCGACCAAGGCAACCTTGGACTAAATGCCAGTCCTGTTCTTGGAAAATGACTTGCTGCTCATCGAGCCATCTGAGCAGCAGTAGTAGATTCACATTGCCGTGATAGTTATTTTGCAACGACAAGCACGCTTCCTTCACTTCTCGCACACCATAAAATTGCAGACTGAACTGCCAAAGGTGTTCTAGGGTGAGAGTGTATTCTGCGTGCTCTTTTGTCATTGATTAAACTCTAGCTCCATCTGCTCTAACGTTTCTTGAGCAGACATCCATTCCATCTCTACGTCTTCAAGCTCAGATTTACTCGACGCTTGAAGTGCCAATACTTCATTAAGTTTAGCCTTGTTTTCTGCTTCATACAGAGAGTTATCCGATAATTGCTCTTCTGCTGATGCCAATGCTTCGCCTAACTTATCCATTTTATTTTCTAACTGTGTCAGGGTTTTGCGAATTGGCGCTGTCTGTTTACGAAATTCTGCGTCACGTCGCTTCTGCTCTTTTTTTGCCGCAGCGCTGTTGTTGTTGTCTTTCTCTGGTTGTGCCGCTTGTGCTTCTTTACGCTCGGCTCTTTGTTGCTCTGTTAGCCACTTGTAGTAGTCATTGAGGTCACCATCAAATGGTGCGACTTGGCGGTCATGTACCAGATACAAGTCGTCCGTTGTTGCGCGCAGCAAGTAACGGTCGTGCGAAACAATGACCATCGCACCTTCAAAGGTTTGCAGTGCCATGGTCAATGCTTGGCGCATGTCCAAATCTAGGTGGTTGGTTGGTTCATCGAGTAGCAATAGGTTGGGTTTTTGCCACACAACTAATGCCAATACTAAACGCGCTTTTTCACCTCCAGAGAACGGTGCGACTTTTTCCAGTGCTTTATCACCTTGGAAGCCAAAGCTACCTAAGTAATCACGCAGTTGTTGTTCAGTTTGGTCTGGTGCAATCTGCATCATGTGTTGTAGCGGCGTTTCTTCTGGGTGCAGTGTTTCTAGTTGGTGCTGTGCGAAGTAACCGATCTTCACGCCTTGTGAGTATGTGAGATCGCCGCCTTGCGCTTTTAGCTCACCAGACAACAGTTTGATCAAGGTTGATTTACCTGCGCCGTTACGACCAAGTAGACCAATACGACTGCCTGGGACCAGATTCAAGCGGATCTTTTCTAAGATCAGGTTGTCACCGTAACCTGCCGATACCTCATCCATCATCATGATTGGGTTTGGCAAAGCCGCTGGCTCGCGGAATTGAAAGTTAAACGGGTTATCGAACTGTGCTGGCAGCACTTTTTCCATACGTTCTAGAGCCTTGATGCGGCTTTGGGCTTGGCGGGCTTTAGATGCTTTGTAACGGAAGCGGTCGATGTAGCTTTGCATGTGCGACATCTGTTTCTGTTGCTTCTCGAACATGGCTTGTTGCAAAACCATTTTTTGCGCGCGCTGATTTTCAAACGACGAGTAGTTGCCTGTGTATTCGTTTAGCTGCTGGTTTTCGATGTGAATAATACGACCAACAATTGGATCTAAAAAGTCACGGTCGTGCGAGATAAGAACCAATGTGCCTGGATAGTTTTGTAACCAACGTTCCAGCCACATTACTGCATCTAAGTCCAAGTGGTTGGTTGGTTCGTCAAGTAACAGTAGGTCTGAACGACACAATAGCGCTTGAGCCAAGTTGAGGCGCATACGCCAACCACCTGAGAACTGAGTCAGATTCCAGCTCATTTGTTCTTGGCTAAAGCCCAGACCGTCAAGCAGTTCGGCAGCACGCGCACGAATACTGTAACCACCAATGGTTTCAATTTTTCCGTGGATCTCTGCAACCAACGTACCGTTGTCTTTTTCTTCGGCAATCATCAGTTGTTGCTCAAGGCCGCGAAACTCTCGATCACCATCAATGACGTATTCAATTGCGCTGCGGTCTAGTGCGGGAGTTTCCTGCGCTACCCATGCCAATTCCCAATGTTGCGGCTGACTGAATGAGCCAGCGTCAATCGACAATTCGTCTTTCAGGAGTGCGAATAGAGTCGATTTACCGCAACCGTTTTTACCAACCAGACCCACTTTGTCGCCAGGGTGAATGGTTGCAGAAGCTTGGTCTAAAAGAGGTTTACCGCCACGCAGTAACTGAATATCTGAAAAGGTAATCATAGGGCTTTAGTTCACTTTGCGCAGCGCGCGTTTCTTCGTCATTTATCTCGCGGTGAATAGTAGGGCTATTGGCGGGAAAAGTCGATCTCTGACCTTTAATTGCATTATGCTATACAAAAAAGTATAACAAACTGATAACGATAATTTTCCCTGAGAAATTAAAACAAGGACGACCATTTGGCTGTTGCAGCGTCTTATCCCCCAAGAGTTCTGGTGATTTATGCTCACCCTGAGCCGCAAAACTCCATTGCTAATCAAGTGATGATAAAAAAAATTCAATCACTTGATCACGTCACTGTGCATGATCTTTATGGTGCGTATCCTGATTTCTTTATTGATGTGAATTACGAACACGACCTGTTGATGACGCACGATGTGATCGTTTTTCATCATCCCCTCTATATGTATTCTTGCCCTGCGCTACTAAAAGAGTGGTTAGATCGCGTGTTAGGTAAAGGGTTTGCGTTTGGTGATGGCTGTGCACTTGAAGGTAAATATTGGCGTAGTGTTATCACCACGGGAGGCAAAGAAGATGCCTTTAGCCCACTTGGGTATAACAAATATCCATTAGAACAGATCTTACAACCTTTCGAGTTAACCGCTGCTCTTTGTCAAATGCACTGGATGGAACCTCTGGTGTTGTACTGGTCACGTAATGTCTCGGATATTGAGCGTTATCAGCATGCGGAACAATATCGTCAATGGCTGAACAACCCTTTGAATGAGTGGGGAGTACAAGGAGGTCATCATGGCGATAACCAGTGAGTTTCTTCAAAGCAGCGTGGTATTCCTTTCTGCTGCTGTCGTAGCAGTGCCGATTGCTCAGCGACTTGGTTTGGGCTCCGTGCTTGGCTACCTGATTGCTGGTGTTTTAATTGGTCCTTGGGGACTGGGTTTGATCAGCGATGTGGATGCGATTCTCCACTTTGCTGAACTTGGGGTGGTGTTGCTGCTGTTCTTAATTGGTTTGGAGTTAAACCCCAAAAAACTATGGCAAATGCGTGGACCAATACTTGGACTTGGGGGGGCTCAAGTCATTGTGACGACTGCCGTGATTGGCAGCATCGTCAGCCTGTTTGGTTTGAGCATGCAAGTGAGCTTAGTGATCGGCATGGGATTAGCACTCTCATCCACCGCGATTGCACTAAAAGTGATAGAAGAGCAAGGACAAGCCGGAACGGAAACCGGACAATCGGGCTTTGCGGTACTGTTATTCCAAGATATTGCTGTAATCCCAATGCTTGCCATGTTGCCATTACTCGCTGGTGGCACCAGTGGCGGTGATTGGCTGGATGCCTTGTGGGTGTTAGCCTCGGTGATCGGTTTATTGATAGGTGGTCACTTTTTACTGCGCCCTTTATTTCGTTTTGTCGTGATGAGTGGTGTACGTGAACTTTTCACCGTTGCTGCTCTTCTAGTGGTACTTGGCATTTCTGTCGCTATGCAAAAGCTGGGGCTGTCGATGGCACTCGGTACTTTCTTAGCGGGCGTACTGCTGGCGGAAAGTGAATATCGTCATGAGCTGGAAATCGCAATAGAACCTTTTAAAGGTCTGCTACTTGGTTTGTTCTTTATCGCTGTTGGTATGGCGGTGAACCTAGGGTTATTAGCATTGCAACCGTGGGCAATATTAGGTTCTGTGGTTGCTTTGGTCACCGTTAAAGGCTTGGTGCTCTACGTTCTGGCGCGTACCGCCCGAGTTCGCGCAAAGTCGCGTAGTCGTATGGCGGCGATTTTGAGCCAAGGTGGTGAGTTTGCGTTTGTGATTTTCACCGCGGCAAGCCAAGAAGGGATCTTAACCAAAGAGCAAGTTTCCTTCTTATTGGTTGTGGTGAGTTTGTCGATGGTGACGACGCCGCTGTTGCTCATGGGGCAAAAGAAGTGGTTTGCTCACACGCTCAATCAAGAAGAAGAGAGCGTGACGACCAATGTGGTGGATCGTCGACCGCGCGTGATCATCGCAGGTTTTGGTCGTTTTGGTCAGATTGTTGGGCGCTTGATGTATGCCAACAAGATCAAAGTCACGGTGCTAGAAAGTGACGCGAGCCAAATCCACTTGCTGCGTAAATACGGCTATAAGGTGTTTTACGGTGATGCGACTCAGATTGATTTGTTACGTGCCGCAGGTGCGGATAAAGCTGAAGCCTTAGTGATCTGTACGGATTCACCTGACGAAGTGATGGCGATTGTCGACATTTGTCGTGAGTACTTCCCGAATTTGAAGGTCCTTGCGCGTGCACGTAGCCGTGTGGAAGCTTATCAGTTAATGAATCACGGTGTGCAAAACTACTCGCGTGAAACCTTTTTGGGCGCATTAGATCTAGGTCGCCAAGCGCTCGTAGAACTAGGCATGCATCCGTATCAAGCAAAGCGGGCAGAAGCACATTTTCGTAAACTAGATAATGCTATGCTCAAAGACTTATTGCCTCAACATAATGAGGATAAAGAACTTGCTCAACGCTCGAAAGAGGCACGCAAAGAACTAGAAGAAATCTTCGGTCGCGAAATGGAAAGCGATCAACAGTCGCCAAATCATTGGAAGTAGTACCCGCACGGTATTAAGCGGGAAAAGGAACAAAAGTGAAAGCCAAGAAACGTTTTATCGCGGGTGCAAGCTGCCCGCAGTGTAGCCAGCAAGATACGTTACGCTGGTGGATTGAGAACAATATCGAGTTAGTTGAATGTGTAGATTGTGATTACACCGAGCAGCGTAAACCGCAATCTGTAGAAAAAAATAAACACTCAGAACAAGAAATGATCGGGATTTTTAAGCCTGAGTAATTGAACTTCGTTAATTGATCCCCATAATACTACCATCTCGGTACTTAACCCCATTTTGGTTAAGTCAGTTAATCTCCCTGGAGTTAGTATGAAAATTGAAAAGAACGTTGTTGCAAGCCTTGCATACAAAGTAATGATGGAAGACGGTGTTGTTGTTGATCAATCAACAGCTGACGCGCCTCTTGATTACCTACACGGTCACAACAACCTAATCACTGGCCTTGAGAAAGAGCTAGAAGGTAAAGTGGCTGGCGACAAGTTTTCAGTAACAGTAGCTCCTGAAGATGCTTACGGCGATCACAACGACGCTCTAGTACAGCGCGTTCCTGCTGACGTATTCCAAGGCGTTGAGCAAATCGAAGTTGGCATGCGTTTCCTAGCAGACACTGACCAAGGTCCAATCCCTGTAGAAGTGACTGAAGTAGATGGCGACGAAGTTGTTGTAGACGGCAACCACATGCTAGCTGGCCAAACACTAACTTTCGAAGTTGAAGTTATGGCTACTCGTGAAGCAACAGCTGAAGAGATCGAACACGGTCACATCCACCAAGGTGGCGGTTGTTGTGGCGGTCACGACCATGACCACGAAGGCGGCTGCTGCGGTGGCGAAGAAAAAGCTGACGACCACGAATGCTGTGGCGGCGGCGGTTGCGGTTCTCACTAATCGCACGCTCTTCCTCTAGATAGCATTATCTAGAACAAGCTTTGAAAAGCGCAAGTTGAGGTTTCAACTTGCGCTTTTTGTTTATCTGGGGTGTAGTGCAAATCATACAAGGAATAACAGTTGGACAAAGCGATGACGAAACCTTTCTCGATTGCCATTCACGGTGGTGCAGGTACCATTTTGCGGGCACAGATGAGCGATGAACTGCAACAATCCATTTTGACGGATTTAGAAGCTGCGGTGAAAGCGGGTCATCAAATCTTAACAAAAGGTGGTGAAGCCTTAGATGCGGTCGTTGCTGCGGTAAAAGTGCTAGAAGACTCCCCTAATTTCAATGCAGGCAAAGGCTCGGTTCTTACTCATACTGAAATGGTAGAAATGGACGCCTCTGTAATGGATGGTAGAAACCAAGCGGCAGGTGCTGTTGCCGGTGTTCGTCATATTAAGAATCCCATTGAGCTCGCTCGTGATGTAATGAAAAACAGCAACCATGTGCTGTTAGTTGGCGAGGGCGCTGAGAAATTTGCTTTCGAACAAGGCCACGAGTACACCGAGCAAGATTACTTCTTCACTGATCGTCGCTATGAACAACTGATTTCTATGCGCGAGAAAGGCTTGTTTGCTCTTTCCGAGTCCCGTTACCCAGATGACCGTAAACACGGTACGGTTGGTGCAGTTGCATTGGACCAACAAGGCAACTTAGCGGCAGCAACCAGCACTGGCGGTGTGACCAACAAGAAATACGGTCGCGTGGGAGATTCCGCTCTGATTGGGTGCGGCACGGTGGCAGAGAATGGTGTTGTTGCGGTTTCCACTACAGGTGTCGGCGAGTTTTTTATCCGTAAACGAGTGGCGGAAGATGTCGCAGCGCGCATGCGTTATTTGCAAGAAAACGTCCACACGGCTTGTGAACATATCATCCAAGGTGAACTTAAAGAGATGGGCGGAGAGGGCGGTCTAATTGCCATAGATGCACAAGGTGAGTTGCACTTTGCGATGAACAGTTCTGGTATGTATCGAGCAGGGATCAACACTCAAGGTGAGTTGAGCGTAAACATTTACTTTGACGAGTAGCGATTCGTTTTCTCAAAGACAACAAAGCCCAGATAAGAGTCTGGGCTTTGTGTTATTTACTGCACTAGGATTCGGATGAATCAGTAGTGCGGTGGTGGTGTTTCTTCTGATGGATCGGCCAAATTCGACGAATCCATATTCTTCACTTTACCTACCACGTATTTCATCTGATCGAGCATCTTGGTGATTTGCAGTTGCTGCTGTGACAAGGCACCGTTCAGATCTTCAATCGTCTGTTCTTGGAACGCAAGCTGACACTCTAAGTCATTAATGCGAGCTTCCAATTGCTGAATAAGTTTTTCTGTCATGATCCGTTCTCTAGCTGCCAAGCTTGGGCAATGCCCGCAGAAGTGGCAGTAATTATACGTTGTTTGGAATCAAAGGCTGCATCATACACGACCGCACGAGGAGGGCGAGTATCTTTTTTCGGCTCGACTTCAAATCTATCCACTCGTTTACCTGTGTGAGTATCCCAAACCATCACGCGTCCTGAAGGCGTTCCTGTAACTAATAAGCTGCCATCGTCTGAGAATCTAGCCGTGGAGAATATCAACTGACGAGACCAACTGCTTAGCTGTGTCACTTCTTCTCCAGTTTCTAAGTCCCAGATGATGGCTTGATTACCGCCATCGGACGTCATGGCCAGTTTCCCATCACGTTGAAGCGCGACTCTTACCACGCGTTGCTCGTGTTCAAAGCTGCGCAGTACTTGGCCTGTTTCGGTATCCCATAAATAAGCTTTGTAATCATTTCCACCCGTTAGAGCGAAACGCCCGTTGGGCGAGATAGCGACAGAATTGACTTTTTCTTGGTGTGCAAGGAACTCTAGCCTACGACCAGTGACTAAGTTGACGTGAATCGCTTTACCGTTGGACAGGCCAAGCAACACTTGTTCTCCGTTACTGGTGATATCAACGTCTCGAATTAGCGCGTCATCGATAGACCAAAGTCCTTCGGCTTGAGTCCATCCGAGATCCCATACTGCGAAGTTCATTTGGCTTGCAGTGACGGCATAGCGGCCATTGTCCGAAATGCGAATATGGGAGACCACATTCGCAGCTTGATCGAGTTCACCCAGCTTTGCGAGTTGTTTGTTTTGCTCCAAATCCCAAAGAACCAACTGGTGCTCTTTGGAGTACAGCAGTGCAAATCGGCCATCTCGACTGAGCGCAAAGCTGGTGGAACCTTGTGGTTCGAGTGACCAACGTTGAACGTCATGATCGGTAAAAAAGCATCCATTTAACGTGGTGATGACAATTAAATATAGGAATAAATGAGAAATTCTTTGCATCACATCTAATAATCCGGTTTGTGTCTTAAGACATATAGCTAGTATATTGGTATAACGATTGTCTTCACTAGTCTCATCGAAGATTTGTGCACAACAACCAGTGGCTAAGCCATTATTGGGAGAATTTAATGAAATCAGTTTTAAAAGTGTCGCTACTTGCTGCAACAGTAATGCTAGCGGTAGGTTGTCAAAAAGAAGAAACAAAACCAGAAGCAGCACCTCAAGCAGAACAAGTTCAAGCAGAAACTGGTAAAGCAGTTCACTTTAAAACCGACGATGACAAAGCGGCGTACGCGATCGGTGTTTCATTTGCTAACTACCTGAGCACGAGTATCGATAAGCCAAGCGAAATCGGTATCGACCTAAACAAAGACCTAGTTCTTAAAGGTATCGAAGACGTATTCAAAGACAAAGCTGCGCTAAACGAGGAAGAAACTCGTGCTGCTCTAGAGTCTCTAGATAAGCGTGTTGCTGAGAAGATGCAAAAGCAAGCCGCTGAAAAAGCGGCTGAAGCGAAGAAAGCAGGTGATGACTTCCGTGCTGAGTTCGAAAAGCAAGAAGGCGTAGTTAAGACAGATTCTGGCCTACTTTACCAAGTAATCACGCCTGCTGAAGGTGAGAAGCCAAAAGACACTGATACGGTTCAAGTACACTACAAAGGTACTCTGATCGACGGTACTCAGTTCGACAGTTCTTACGATCGTGGTGAGCCAGCAACGTTCCCACTAAACCGCGTTATCCCTGGTTGGACTGAAGGTGTTCAGCTAATGCCTGTAGGCTCTAAGTTCAAATTTGTTATCCCGCCAGAGCTAGCATACGGTGATCAAGACACACCAAGCATCCCAGCTAACTCAACGCTTGTATTCGAAGTTGAACTACTAAAAGTTGAGAACGATCAAGCTGCTAAGTAATAACAGACAGCGATAACTCGATGAAAAAAGGCCCGTTTTACGGGCCTTTTTTGTTCTAGGTCACTAGTTGATGAGTTTGCTAGGTTGCCTTTCAAATTTTCTGATAAACTTACACCAATTTGTTGATTTTTCGCTCGAAGGCTTATGACAACTACAGAAACAATAAATGCGGAGATGTTGCTCGAAATGGAATCTGTCAACGTGATGCCATTTTCTGAGCACGATAAAATCATCTTGAGATCTTACGAAGCGGTCGTGGACGGCATCGCCAGTTTGATTGGTCCCTTTTGTGAGATCGTTCTTCACTCTCTTGAAGATCTCAATACCTCTGCAATCAAAATCGCCAATGGTGAAAACACTGGCCGTCAGGTCGGTTCTCCGATTACCGACTTAGCGTTAAAGATGTTGAAAGACATTGAAGGCTCTGAACGTAACTTCTCACGTTCGTACTTCACCCGTGCAAAAGGTGGTGTACTCATGAAGTCGATCACCGTTGCTATTCGCAATGGTGAAAACCGAGTGATTGGCCTGCTTTGTATTAATGTCAACCTTGATGCGCCGTTCTCTCAAGTGCTGCAATCTTTTATGCCGACACAAGAAGCAAAAGAGGCGGCGTCTTCAGTAAACTTCGCCAGCGATGTTGAAGAACTTGTCGATCAAACCGTTGAGCGCACGATTGAAGAAATCAATGCAGACAAATCGGTATCGAACAATACGAAAAACCGTCAGATCGTCATGGAATTGTACGATAAAGGTATCTTCGACATTAAAGACGCCATCAACCGCGTTGCCGATCGTCTAAACATTTCTAAGCATACGGTTTACCTTTATATTCGTCAGCGTAAAACTGAGGACGAATAAGCGTGAGTGGATTAACTTACACGCTAGTGGTGAACGGTCCGGTTTACGGCAGCCAATCGGCACGCAGTGCATACCAATTTGCTAAAGCAGTCATTGAACAAGAACACACTCTAGTGAGTGTGTTCTTTTATCAAGACGGCGTCACCAATGGTACAGCTCTGAGCGTGCCCGCCAATGATGAGTTTGACCTAGCTAAAGCATGGCAATCACTCGCACAGCAACACGATGTTCGTTTGGAAACGTGTGTGGCAGCGGCTTTACGTCGCGGTATCATCAGCGAAGATGAAGCCAATCAACATGGTCTTGAGCAGAACAACCTAGCGACAGGGTTCGAACAAGCTGGTTTGGGCAGCTTAGCCGAAGCTATGTTAACGCAAGATAGAGTGGTGCAGTTTTGAGTCAGTTAACTTACCTATTTCGTAGCGCACCTCATGGTAGTAATGCGGGGCGTGAAGGTGTGGATGCGCTGCTAGCGGCGTCGGCGTACTGTGAAGACATCACCGTCTTATTTGTTGGTGATGGTGTCTACCAGTTACTGCTTGGACAGGAGCCAAATGGCATCTTAAGCAAAGACTACGCACCAATGCTAAAGCTGTTCGACTTGTACGATATTGAGCAAGTGTTTGTTTGTGCTGATTCGCTTGCCGAGCGTGGCTTGGCTCAAGCCGATTTAGTCATTGATGCCGAGTCTCTAAATACCGAGCAACTCAAAGCTAAACTGCAACAAGCTAGCAAACTGCTGTCATTCTGAGGAAGCCATGTTACATATCATCAAATCCGTAGCAGCATTAGACGATGCAATGGCACTGTACAGTGAGCAAGATGATGTCTTGCTGATTGAAGAGGCGGTTTATGCCGCTAACCCTCAACATAAAGCATTTGCAAAGGTAAAAGGCCCCGCTGTGTTTGCTTTACAGAGTGATATCGAAGCTCGCGGAATCACCAATCGTATAAGCCCGTCTATTACCGTTATAAACTATTCAGGTTTTGTCGAACTCACGACAAAACAGGCGAAATCTCTGACTTGGGATTAGCCCTTTATTCCTGTCGATTGAGCTTTACGGACGAATTACCCTAATTGAACAAAAAAGATCCGTATATTTCTTGACACACCTCTCACTGCTGCATAGAATTTTGCGTCCCTAACTGCCAAGAGTCGTTAGGGATAGATTTTTCACAAAGCTTACTTTCAAGTAAATCAGGAGCTAGTTAATGGCAACTATTAACCAGTTGGTACGTAAGCCACGTGCAAAGCAAGTTGTTAAAAGCAACGTGCCTGCACTAGAAGCGTGCCCACAAAAACGTGGTGTATGTACTCGTGTTTACACAACTACACCTAAAAAACCTAACTCAGCACTTCGTAAAGTTTGTCGTGTACGTCTGACAAACGGCTTCGAAGTTACATCGTACATCGGCGGTGAAGGTCACAACCTTCAAGAGCACAGTGTTGTACTAATCCGTGGCGGTCGTGTAAAAGACCTTCCGGGTGTACGTTACCACACTGTTCGCGGTGCACTTGACTGTGCTGGCGTTAACGACCGTAAACAAGGTCGTTCTAAGTACGGTGTGAAGCGTCCTAAGTCTTAATGGATTCCGTTAAGTAAGGCCAAACACTAAATTATTTTTAATTTTTTGAAAAAACTGAAAAGTTTTGGATAAAACCTGAAGAAGACAACGGAGAAAATCCATGCCACGTCGTCGCGTCATTGGTCAGCGTAAGATCCTTCCAGATCCAAAGTTCAAATCTGAACTGCTGGCAAAATTCGTTAACATCCTAATGGTTGACGGTAAAAAATCTACTGCAGAGAAAATTGTTTACACTGCACTAGATTCTATGGCTGAAAAGTCTGGTAAAGACCACTTAGCTATTTTTGAAGAAGCTCTTGAAAATGTTCGCCCAGCGGTAGAAGTTAAATCTCGCCGTGTAGGTGGTTCAACTTACCAAGTACCTGTAGAAGTTCGTCCGGTTCGCCGTAACGCACTTGCTATGCGTTGGTTGGTTGAAGCTGCGCGTAAGCGTGGTGAAAAATCTATGGCTCAACGCCTAGCTGCTGAAATGCTAGACGCGTCTGAGAACAAAGGTACTGCGGTTAAGAAACGTGAAGACGTTCACCGCATGGCTGACGCAAACAAAGCGTTCGCACATTACCGTTGGTAATACCTTTTCAGTGCTGCAAGGTTCCTTGCAGCACTTCTTTAGTTCCTATGCCTATGCTAGGAACTATTGCTATATCTAGGGGATAGCATTTTTAGCTATAGCAATAGTCCCTATCTCTAAGTTAAGAGGATTCAATCGTGGCTCGCAAAACTCCTATTGAGCGCTACCGTAATATCGGTATCTGTGCTCACGTAGATGCTGGTAAAACAACCACTACTGAACGTATTTTGTTCTACACTGGTCTGTCTCATAAAATCGGTGAAGTTCACGATGGCGCAGCAACCATGGACTGGATGGAGCAGGAGCAGGAACGTGGTATCACTATCACTTCAGCTGCAACTACTACTTTCTGGCGTGGTATGGAAGCACAATTCCAAGAGCACCGCGTAAATATCATTGATACCCCTGGACACGTTGACTTTACTATCGAAGTAGAACGCTCTTTGCGTGTACTTGATGGTGCAGTAGTTGTGTTCTGTGGCTCATCTGGTGTTGAACCTCAATCTGAAACTGTATGGCGTCAAGCTGACAAGTACCACGTTCCACGCATGGTGTTTGTAAACAAGATGGACCGTGCAGGCGCAGACTTCCTACGTGTTGTGGACCAAATCAAAAACCGTCTTGGTGCGAACCCTGTTCCAATCCAACTGAACGTTGGTGCAGAAGAAGGCTTCCGTGGTGTTATCGACCTAATCAAGATGAAGATGATCAACTGGAGTGAAGCCGACCAAGGCATGTCGTTCACATACGACGAAATTCCAGCAGATATGCAAGAGCTTGCTGAAGAGTGGCGCAACAACTTGGTTGAAGCGGCAGCGGAAGCAACTGAAGAGCTAATGGACAAGTACCTTGAAGAAGGTGAGCTGACTGAAGCTGAGATCAAACAAGCTCTACGTACTCGTACACTAAACAATGAAATCGTACTGGCTACTTGTGGTAGTGCGTTTAAAAACAAAGGTGTTCAAGCAGTACTAGATGCAGTGATTGAATTCTTGCCATCGCCAATCGACGTACCTGCAATTAAAGGTATCGACGAAAAAGAGAACGAAGTTGAACGTCACGCAGACGATAACGAACCGTTCTCAGCTCTAGCATTCAAGATCGCGACTGACCCATTTGTGGGGACGCTAACTTTCATGCGTGTTTACTCCGGTGTTGTGAACTCAGGTGATGCTGTTTACAACTCAGTAAAAGAGAAGAAAGAGCGTTTTGGTCGTATCGTTCAGATGCATGCAAACAAGCGTGAAGAAGTAAAAGAAGTTCGCGCTGGTGATATCGCAGCTGCTATCGGTCTGAAAGACGTGACAACAGGTGACACGCTATGTGATCAGAACCGCAAAGTGATTCTGGAACGCATGGAATTCCCTGAGCCAGTAATTCAGATCGCAGTAGAACCTCGTTCTAAAGCAGACCAAGAGAAAATGGGTGTCGCGCTAGGTAAACTGGCTGCGGAAGATCCATCATTCCGCGTGGAAACGGACGACGAAACAGGTCAGACTCTGATCTCTGGTATGGGTGAACTTCACCTAGATATCATCGTTGATCGTATGAAGCGTGAATTCAGCGTTGACTGTAACGTTGGTAAACCTCAGGTTGCTTACCGTGAAACCATTCGTGGTTCTGCGGAAGTGGAAGGCAAATTCGTTCGTCAATCTGGCGGTCGCGGTCAATACGGTCACGTATGGATCAAACTTGAGCCTTCAGAACCTGGTGAAGGTTTCGTATTCGTAGACGAGATCGTGGGTGGTGTGGTTCCTAAGGAATACATCAGCTCGGTATCGAAAGGTATCGAAGAGCAAATGAATAGCGGTGTTCTAGCGGGTTACCCTGTTCTAGACATTAAAGCTACACTATTCGACGGCTCTTACCACGATGTTGACTCAAGCGAGATGGCGTTCAAGATCGCTGGCTCGATGGCATTCAAGAAAGGTTCATTAGAAGCACAGCCAGTGATTCTAGAGCCAATGATGAATGTCGAAGTAACTACTCCGGAAGACTGGATGGGTGACGTTGTTGGTGACCTAAACCGTCGTCGCGGTATGATCGAAGGTATGGATGAAGGTGTGGCTGGTCTTAAGATCATCCGTGCTCAAGTTCCTCTATCTGAGATGTTTGGTTACGCAACGGACCTACGTTCTGCAACTCAAGGCCGTGCTTCTTACTCTATGGAGTTTAATGAGTACGCTGAAGTGCCGAAGACCTTTGCAGAAGCCATCATGGCTGAGCGTGGTTACTAATTGACGATTGAACCACAAAAAGTTTACGACTTTTTGCTAGATCAAGCCGTCGAAATATTGCGCTAACGGACGTTGGCGCATAAAATAACAATTTCTGGCGCGTCGGGATCAATAATGATCACGGCGAATCATAACTAGGAAGGAACACGATTGTGTCTAAAGAAAAATTTGAACGTGTAAAACCGCACGTAAACGTTGGTACTATCGGCCACGTTGACCACGGTAAAACAACTCTAACTGCAGCTATCTGTACAACACTTGCTAAAGTATACGGCGGTGCTGCTCGTGACTTCGCATCTATCGATAACGCTCCAGAAGAGCGTGAGCGCGGTATCACAATCGCTACTTCTCACGTAGAGTACGACACTCCAACTCGTCACTACGCACACGTAGACTGTCCAGGACACGCGGATTATGTTAAAAACATGATCACTGGTGCTGC